>NZ_JBEZUZ010000002.1:0-233742 GCF_040636735.1 Streptomyces sp. NPDC035033
GTCCGGGGGCCGGGACAGGGCTGTGGACCATGGGGGGTGTGGCGTGCTCTCTGTGCGATCCGGACGGAGATCCGTCCGGGCGCCCCTCTCGTGCGTGCGGGCTTACTTGACCACGGTCAGCGGCAGCAGCTTCTTGCCCGTGGGGCCGATCTGGATGTGGGTGTCCATCTGCGGGCAGACGCCGCAGTCGAAGCACGGGGTCCAGCGGCAGTCCTCGACCTCGGTCTCGTCGAGGGCGTCCTGCCAGTCCTCCCAGAGCCAGTCCTTGTCGAGGCCGGAGTCCAGGTGGTCCCAGGGCAGGACCTCCTCGTAGGAGCGCTCGCGGGTGGTGTACCAGGCGACGTCCACGCCGTACTCGGGGAGCGTCTTCTCGGCGCACTCCATCCAGCGGTCGTAGCTGAAGTGCTCGCGCCAGCCGTCGAAGCGGCCGCCGTCCTCGTAGACCGCGCGGATGACGGCGCCGACGCGGCGGTCGCCGCGGGAGAGCAGGCCCTCGACGATGCCGGGCTTGCCGTCGTGGTAGCGGAAGCCGATCGAGCGGCCGTACTTCTTGTCGCCGCGGATCTTGTCGCGGAGCTTCAGCAGGCGCGCGTCCGTCTCCTCGGCCGACAGCTGCGGGGCCCACTGGAAGGGGGTGTGCGGCTTGGGGACGAAGCCGCCGATGGAGACGGTGCAGCGGATGTCGTTCTGGCCGGAGACCTTGCGGCCCTCGGCGATCACGTTCATCGCCATGTCGGCGATCTGGAGGACGTCCTCGTCGGTCTCCGTCGGCAGGCCGCACATGAAGTACAGCTTCACCTGGCGCCAGCCGTTGCCGTAGGCCGTCGAGACGGTACGGATGAGGTCCTCTTCCGAGACCATCTTGTTGATGACCTTGCGCATGCGCTCGGAGCCGCCCTCGGGGGCGAAGGTGAGGCCGGAGCGGCGTCCGTTGCGGGTCAGCTCGTTGGCCAGGTCGACGTTGAAGGCGTCGACGCGGGTCGAGGGCAGGGAGAGGCCGATCTTGTCGTCCTCGTACCGGTCCGCGAGGCCCTTGGCGATGTCGCCGATCTCCGAGTGGTCCGCGGAGGACAGCGAGAGGAGGCCGACCTCCTCGAAGCCGGTGGCCTTGAGGCCCTTCTCCACCATCTCGCCGATGCCGGTGATGCTTCGCTCCCGCACGGGGCGCGTGATCATGCCGGCCTGGCAGAAGCGGCAGCCGCGGGTGCAGCCGCGGAAGATCTCGACGGACATGCGCTCGTGGACGGTCTCCGCGAGCGGGACGAGGGGCTGCTTGGGGTACGGCCACTCGTCGAGGTCCATGACGGTGTGCTTGGAGACGCGCCACGGCACGCCCGAGCGGTTGGGGACGACGCGGCCGATGCGGCCGTCCGGCAGGTACTCGACGTCGTAGAACGCCGGGATGTAGACCGAGCCGGTCTTGGCGAGGCGGAGGAGGACCTCCTCGCGGCCGCCGGGCCGCCCCTCGGCCTTCCAGGCGCGGATGATCTCGGTCATGTCGAGGACGGCCTGCTCGCCGTCGCCGATGATCGCCGCGTCGATGAAGTCCGCGATCGGCTCGGGGTTGAAGGCGGCGTGGCCGCCGGCGAGCACGATGGGGTGGTCGACGGTGCGGTCCTTCGACTCCAGCGGGATGCCCGCCAGGTCGAGGGCGGTGAGCATGTTGGTGTAGCCCAGCTCGGTGGAGAAGGACAGGCCGAACACGTCGAAGGCACCGACCGGGCGGTGGCTGTCGACCGTGAACTGCGGCACCTTGTGCTCGCGCATCAGCTCTTCGAGGTCCGGCCACACGCTGTAGGTGCGCTCGGCGAGGACGCCCTCGCGCTCGTTCAGCACCTCGTAGAGGATCATGACGCCCTGGTTGGGCAGGCCGACCTCGTACGCGTCCGGGTACATCAGCGCCCAGCGGACGTCGGCGGACTCCCACGGCTTGACCGTGGAGTTCAGCTCTCCACCGACGTACTGAATCGGCTTCTGCACGTGCGGGAGCAGAGCTTCGAGCTGCGGGAAGACAGACTCGGCAGCAGACATCTCGAACCTTCGTGAGCTGGCAGGGGGGCGACTCTCAAGCGTACCCCGGTGCTCAGCGGCTCAGTGCCGCCCGGAGCTCCGGGGCCGCCGCCCGCTCCCACACCTCCGGCAGCTCGCGCCGTGCCGCCGCCGCGGCTGCTTCCTGCTTCGCGTGGAGAACGCCCCAGGTGAAGGAGGGTTCGCCGGCCGATTCGGAGCGGGTGGCGAGGTCGTCCAGGGCGGTGCGGGCGACGACGGTGTCCTGGTGGTCGCCGAGGAGGCTCTGGACGGCCTTCACCTTCTTGGCGAACCGTTTCGCGGGCTTGCCGAGGGCGGGTGCGGCAGCGTCGGCGGCGTACCGGGCCCGCTTGGCGGCCTTGCGGGCCTCGTGGAGGGCCGCGTCCCGCTCGGGGCCGGGGTCGAGGCCGAGGGCGGGGCCCATCCGGTCGGCGAGCCGGCCGTGGTCGCGCGCGATCGCCTTCGGCAGCGCCTTGGCGGCCTTCTTGCGGGCGGCGGGCCGCAGCGGCGGGTCGGCGAGCAGTCCGTCGAGGGTGTCGAGGAGGGCGAGGTGGCGGGGCGAGTCGAGGGCGTCGAGGGCGCGGTGCCGGGCGTCCCGGGAGCGGGCGTTGTCCCAGGTGCGGAGCCTGCCGCGGGCGGGGCCGCGGAGCTGTGCGCGGGGCAGCCCGTCGAGCGCGGCACGCAGCCGGGCCTCCAGGACCTCCTGGTCGCGGGCGTGGCCGAGCTCGCCGGCGAGCCACTTCAGCTCGGCGCCGATCGGGTCGGTGACCTCCCGGTCGAGGACCTTGCGGTAGGTCTTGAAGGCGCTGCGCAGGCGGCGGCAGGCGACCCGCATCTGGTGGACGGCGTCGGGCAGGTCGCGGCGGACGGCGGGGTCGAGTCGGACGAGGGCGTCGATCTGCTTCCGTACGTACGCGAGGACGGCGGCGCCCGCCGTGCCGTCCCCGGCCGCCTCCGCGGGGTCGTGCGGCGGCTCGGGGGCGAGACCGGTCTCGTCGAGGGCGCGGGCCAGCTTGGAGGGGGCGTCGGAGGGGTGGACGCCGGCCTTCTTCAGGCGCTTCTCGACGGCGTCGAGGACCGCCGGGTCGGCGTCGTCGGCGAGCTCGACCTCGATCTCGGTCCAGGCGGCGGTGGAGTCGCCGGCGAGGAGGCGGTCGGCGTGGACGGTGTCCACGGAGAGCTCCGCCAGGACCGTGCCGTCCCCGTCCCGGAGGTGCTTCACGTCGCGGGAGGAGCGGAGCCGGACGACGGGGACGACCTCGGCGCCGCGGAGCCGGGACCGCAGCAGCTTCGCCAGGGAGCGCGGGAGCGCCTCCGAGAGCGGGGCCCTGATCTCGTCGCGGACGCCGACGGCGACGGGGAACTTGAGGTGCCAGCCGGCGTCCCGGCCGCCGGTGCGGCGGCGCAGGGTGAGGGAGTCGGCCGCGAGCCGCAGGTCGGCCGTGTCGTAGTAGACCGCGTCGAGGTCGGTGACGCCCTCGTCCGTCACCGCCGCGACCCCGGCCGCGCGGGTGAGGTCCGGCAGCCGGGTCTCCGCGGTGGCTTCGTACTTCCGCTCGATCTCGCGCTTGGTCTCCGCCATACCTCGAATCTAGTCCCTGCGGGAGGGGGGCGTCAGGCGGTCATCGGCCGTTGCACCCGGATCGACTGGAGGAGTCCGATCGCCACCCAGACGGCGAACATGGAGGAGCCGCCGTAGGAGACGAAGGGCAGCGGGAGGCCGGCGACGGGCATGATGCCGAGGTTCATGCCGATGTTCTCGAAGGACTGGAAGGCGAACCAGGCGATGATGCCGGCGGCGACGATCGTGCCGTACAGCTCGGTGGTCTCGCGGGCGATCCGGCAGGCGCGCCAGAGGACGACGCCGAGCAGCAGCAGGATGAAGCCGGAGCCGACGAAGCCCAGTTCCTCGCCGGCCACGGTGAAGACGAAGTCGGTCTGCTGTTCGGGGACGAACTGGCCGCTGGTCTGGTGGCCGTTGAAGAGTCCGGCGCCGTAGAGGCCGCCGGAGCCGATCGCGATGCGGGCCTGGTTGGTGTTGTAGCCGACGCCGGACGGGTCGAGGTCGGGGTTGGCGAAGGCGGCGAAGCGGTTGATCTGGTACTCGTCGAGCATGCCGAGGGCGGTGACGAGGACCGCTCCGGCGACGCCGGCGCCGATCAGGCCGAGGACCCACCGGTTGGAGGCGCCCGAGGCGAGCAGCACGCCGAGCACGATCACGATCATCACCATGACCGAGCCCAGGTCGGGCATGAGCATGACGATGCCCATGGGGAGGGCGGCGAGCACCAGCGACTTGGCGACGGTGCCGTGGTCCGGATGGAGCTGGTCGCCCGCGTCCACCTTCGAGGCCAGCAGCATCGCCATCACCAGGATGATGGTGATCTTCACGAACTCGCTGGGCTGGAGCGAGAAGCCGCCGCCGATCACGATCCACGCGTGGGCGCCGTTGATGGTGGCGCCGAGCGGGGTGAGGACGGCGAGGATCAGCACGATCGACAGGCCGTAGAGGACCGGCACGGCCCCGCGCAGGGTGCGGTGGCCGAGCCAGACGGTGCCGATCATCAGGGCGACGCCGATGCCGGTGTTCAGCAGGTGGCGGAAGAGGAAGTAGTACGGGTCGCCGTTGTTGAGCTCGGTGCGGCCCCGGGTCGCCGACCAGACCAGCAGCGAGCCGATCAGGGAGAGCGCGAGCGCCGAGAGCAGGATCGGCCAGTCCAGCCGGCGCAGCACCGAGTCGCGGGCGGTCAGCCGGGCGACCGGGCCGCGGTCGGGGGCGTACCGGGAGACGGAGAAGTTCGACCGTGTCGTCATCGGGTCAGTCCCTCCTGTTGGGAGGCGTGCCCGCGAGCGGCGGCGGCGCGGCGCCGTTCTGCTCCGCCGGGTCGACCAGCTGGGACTTGGGGTCGTACGCCTTGATCGCCGGGGCGTCGATCGTGCCGTCGGCGTTGACCTTCGGCAGCGCCTTCTGCGGCTCGGGCAGCAGGGCGCGCTTCAGGTCCTGGTTGCCGGCGTCGTCGAGGCCGTAGAGGGCGTCGTAGATGTTGCGCACGGCGGGGCCGGAGGCGCCGGAGCCGGTGCCGCCCTGGGAGATGGTCATGACGATGGTGAAGTCGTCGGTGTAGGTCGCGAGCCACGAGGTGGTCTGCTTGCCGTAGACCTGGGCGGTGCCGGTCTTGGCGCGCATCGGAATCTTGTCCTGGGGCCAGCCGCCGAAGCGCCAGGCGGCGGTGCCGCCGGGCTCGACGACGGAGCGCAGGCCCTTGTCGAGGTCGCGGATGGTCTCCGGGCCGACCGGCAGCCGGCCGTGGGCCTTGGGCTTGATCTCGCGGACCCGCTTGCCGTCGGGGCTGATGACGGCCTTGCCGACGGTGGGGTCGTAGAGGGTGCCGCCGTTGCTGATGGCGGCGTAGATGGTGGCCATCTGGATGGGGGTGACGAGGACGTCGCCCTGTCCGATGGCGAAGTTGATGCTGTCGTACGCCTTCAGCTGGTTGCCCTCCAGGCAGCTCTCGTACGCGATCTGCTCGACGTAGCTGCCGCCCTTCTTGCCCTGCTTGCACCAGGCGTCCTTGTTCGCCTCCCAGAACTTCTGCTTCCACTGGCGGTCGGGGATGCGGCCCTGGACCTCGTTGGGCAGGTCGATGCCGGTCTCCGAGCCGAGGCCGAAGTCGCGGGCGGTCGTGTAGAACCAGTCGTGCGCGTCCTTGTTCGGCGTGATGCCGCCGTCCTTCTGCCACTCCTTGTGGCCGAGGGCGTAGAAGACGGTGTTGCAGGAGTACTTGAGGGCGTCCCCGAGGGTGATGGGGCCGTGGCCCTGGGACTCGAAGTTGGCGAAGCTGCGGCTGCCGAGGCTGTAGGAGGCGCTGCAGTTGTACTTGTCGTTGAAGTCGTAGCCGGCCCGGACGGCGGCGCTCGCGGAGATCACCTTGAAGATGGAGCCGGCCGGGGCCTGGCCCTGGATGGCCCGGTTGAGCAGCGGGTAGTTGGAGTTCTTGCTGGTGAGGCCCGCGTAGTCCTTGGCGGAGATGCCGCCGATCCAGACGTTGGGGTCGTAGTCCGGCTGGGAGGCCATGGCGACGACGCGGCCGGTCCTGGTCTCCATGACGACGACGGCGCCGGAGTCGGCCTCGTACTTCCGTCCGGTGATCTTGTCGGTCTCGCCCCGGACGGTCTTCATCGCCTGGGCCAGCTCGTACTCGGCGACGGCCTGGACGCGGGCGTCGATGCTGGTGACGAGGGTGGAACCGGCCACGCCCGGGTCGGACTTGGTCTGGCCCATGACGCGGCCGAGGTTGTCGACCTCGTAGCGGGTCACCCCGGCCTTGCCGCGCAGCTCCTTGTCGTAGGTGCGCTCGATGCCGGAGCGGCCGACCTGGTCGGAGCGGAGGAACGGCGAGTCGGTGTCCTTGGCCTTCTCGATCTCGCCGTCGGTGACGGGCGAGAGGTAGCCGAGGACCTGGGAGGTCCGGGCCTTGCCGGGGGCCGGGTAGCGGCGGACGGCGGTGGGCTCGGCGGTGATGCCGGGGAAGTCCTCGGCGCTCTCGCGGATGGTCAGCGCCTGCTGGGTGGTCGCCTCGTCGGTGACCGGGATCGGCTGGTAGGGAGAACCGTTCCAGCAGGGCTTGGGCGTCTGGGAGTCGCAGAGCCGGATCTTGTTGACGACGTCCTCGGGCTTCATCTCCAGGACGCCGGCGAGCCGGGTCAGGACGTCCTTGCCCTTGTCCTTCATCTTCATCAGCTCGGTGCGCGAGGCGGAGACCACGAGCCGGGTCTCGTTGTCCGCGAGCGGGACGCCGCGGGCGTCGAGGATGGAGCCGCGGACCGCCGGCTGGACGACCTGCTGGATGTTGTTGCTCTTGGCCTCCTCCGCGTACTCCTTGCCGTTGCGGATCTGGAGGTACCAGAGCCGGCCGCCCAGGGTGAGCAGCAGCGAGAAGACGAGGATCTGGATGACGACGAGCCGGGTCTGGACCCGGGGGGTCCGTCCGGTCTCGGGGATATTGGTCATGCTGCCGGTGCCCCCTCGGTCACAGTCGCTTGACTCCCTTGATGCGTCCGGCGCGCGTGGCCCTGGTGCGGGCGGCCTTGACCCGGAGGCCGCCGCGCTGGGTGCCGATCCTCAGGCCGGTGCCGGAGGCGAGCCAGCCGGAGGCGACGTCGCCGGCGCCCGCCCCCGTGGCGTCGGCGACCGGGTCGTTCTCGGCCCGCCGTGCCAGGGCCATGATGAGCGGCACCGTGAAGGGGGCGAGCAGCAGGTCGTAGACGACGGCGGTGAAGAGCAGGGAGCCGAGGCCGACGTGGCGGGCGGCGGTGTCGCCGACGAGGGCGCCGACGCCCGCGTAGAGCAGGGTGGAGCCGACGGCCGCGCCGACGACGGCGGCCATCGGGCCGACGGCGGAGGTGAACCGGCCGCTCTCGGGCCGGACGAGGCCGACGAGGTAGCCGACGACGCAGAGGACGAGGGCGTAGCGGCCGGCGGCGTGGTCGGCGGGCGGGGCCAGGTCGGCGAGGAGGCCGGCGGAGAAGCCGACGAGGGAGCCGGTGACCGGGCCGTGGACGAGGGCGAGGGCGACGACCGTGAGGAGGACGAGGTCGGGGACGGCGCCGGGGAGCTGGAGCCGGGCGAGGACGGAGACCTGGACGACGAGGGCGACCACGATCAGGGTCGCGGAGAGGAGGATGCGGTTGAACTTCACGGTGTCGCGTCCCCCTGGTCGTTCGGGTTCTCTTCCTGCGCCTGTGCCTGGTCCTGCTCCTGGTCCTGCGCGGGCTTCTCGGCCTCGCCCCGGACGGGCTGTTCGGCCGCCTGGCCCTGGGGCTGCTCGCCGGCCTGCTCGCCGTCGGCGGGCGGCTTCGCGGTGACCGTGACGGTGACGGTCGGCGCGGGCTTCGGCTTCTGCGGCAGCACCGTGTCGCGCGGGTCGGACCGGGGCGCCTGGACGACGACGCCGACGATGTCGAGCTTGGTGAAGCCGGCGTACGGGCGGACGTAGACGTTGCGGGTGAGGCCGCCGCCCGAGGGGTCGACGCGGACGACCTCGCCGACGGGCACGCCGGGCACGAAGGGCCGGTCGCCGGCCGAGCCGAAGGTGACGAGGCGGTCGCCCGGCTTCACCTTGGCCTTGCCGTTGAGGAGCTGGACGAGGAGCGGCCGGTCGCCCTGGCCGGTGGCGAAGCCGAGTTCGTCGGTCTTCTCCATGCGGGTGCCGACGGTGAAGTCGGGGTCGTTGGCGAGGAGCACGGTGGAGGTGGAGGGACCGACGGTGGTGACGCGGCCGACGAGCCCGGCGCCGTTGAGGACGGTCATGTCGCGCTGGACGCCGTCGCGGGCGCCGATGTCGATGGTGACGGTCCAGGAGAAGCCCTGGGCCGCTCCTATGGCGATGACCTGGGCGCCCTTGATGCCGTACTGGCCGGCGCCGGCGGTCTTGAGCAGGGAGTCGAGCTCGCGCAGCCGGCTGCGGTTGCGGTCGTCGCTGCCGAGCTCCGCCTTGAGCGCGGCGTTCTCCTTCTCCAGTGCGGCGATCCGGTTGTGCCGTTCGCCGGAGTCCCGGACCGCGCCTATGGCGTTGCCGATGGGGTCGACCGCCGTCGCGACGCCGTTCTCGACGGGTCCGAAGACGGCGGCGGCGGCCTGCCGGGCGCCGTCGACCGGCGACTCCTGGCCGCCGCGGATGTCCACCGTGATCAGCGCGAACGCGACGGCGACCAGCAGCACCAGGAGAAGCCGGCTCTCTCGTGTGTCCCTCACGTGCGGCGGCCGTGCCCTTCCTCGTGGTTCGTTGTGCGGGTGTTCCGTACCGTACGGGCTCGGGCCCGGCCGATGGGTCAGCGGCGCGGCTGGGCGTCCAGGACCTGCTGGAGCGCCTCGAACTCCTCGACGCACTTGCCGGATCCGAGGGCGACCGAGTCCAGCGGGTCCTCGGCGATGTGGATCGGCATGCCGGTCTCGCGGCGGAGCCGCTCGTCGAGGCCGCGCAGCAGGGCGCCGCCACCCGTGAGAACGATGCCGCGGTCCATGACGTCACCGGAGAGCTCCGGCGGGCACTTGTCGAGGGTGGTCTTCACCGCGTCGACGATCGCGTTGACCGGCTCCTCGATGGCCTTGCGGACCTCGGCGGCCGAGATGACGACGGTCTTGGGGAGGCCCGAGACGAGGTCGCGGCCGCGGATCTCGGTGTGCTCGTCCTGCTCCAGGTCGTAGGCCGAACCGATGGTGATCTTGATCTGTTCGGCGGTGCGCTCGCCGAGGAGGAGCGAGTACTCCTTCTTGATGTGCTGGATGATCGCGTTGTCCAGCTCGTCGCCGGCCACCCGGATGGACTGTGCCGTGACGATTCCTCCGAGGGAGATCACGGCGACCTCGGTGGTGCCGCCGCCGATGTCGACGACCATGTTGCCGGTGGCCTCGTGGACGGGGAGGCCGGAGCCGATGGCCGCCGCCATGGGCTCCTCGATGATGTGCACCTGGCGGGCGCCGGCCTGGGTGGACGCCTCGATGACGGCGCGGCGCTCGACGCCGGTGATGCCGGAGGGCACGCAGACCACGACCCGGGGGCGGGCGAGGTAGCGCCGCTTGTGGATCTTGAGGATGAAGTAGCGGAGCATCCGCTCGGTGATCTCGAAGTCGGCGATGACGCCGTCCTTCAGCGGGCGGACGGCGACGATGTTGCCGGGGGTCCTGCCGATCATCTTCTTCGCCTCGGCACCCACCGCGAGGATTCCGCCGGTGTTGGTGTTGATCGCGACGACGGACGGCTCGTTGAGGACGATGCCTCGACCCCTGACGTACACCAGCGTGTTGGCGGTCCCGAGGTCGACAGCCATGTCACGGCCGATGAACGACATGAAGTTCCCCTTGTTTCCCATGGCTGAGGGTGGTGCGGCGAAGAGTTTTCATCGTAGTGCCGCTCACGCGGATGGCGCGCGCTGGTCCACCTCTGTACTAGGTGACGGTAGGACGCGGCGATCCGTTCCCGGGATTGGCGTTCATATGCCTGGGGGCGGCCGAATTCCTTCGGTCGCCCCACATGTGGCTGCTGTTCGGCTGACGAGGAGTCAGCCGGGGGTCGCTCCGGCGGTCGCTCCGGCGGTCGCGCCGGAGGTCACGCGAGGCCGGGGAAGAAGATCTTCAGCTCGCGCGCGGCGGACTCCTCGGAGTCCGAGGCGTGGATGAGGTTCTCGCGGACGATGGTGCCGTAGTCGCCGCGGATGGAGCCCGGGGCGGCGGCGATCGGGTCGGTCGGGCCGGCCAGCCGGCGGACGCCCTCGATGACCCGCTCGCCCTCGACGACGAGCGCGACGACCGGACCGGAGGACATGAAGCCCATCAGCGGCTCGTAGAAGGGCTTGCCCTTGTGCTCGCCGTAGTGCTGCTCCAGCGTCTCCTGGTCCAGCTCGCGCAGCTCCAGGGCCGCGAGGGTCCAGCCGGCCTTGCGCTCGATGCGGCCGATGATCTCGCCGACGAGGCCGCGGCGGACCGCGTCGGGCTTGAGCAGGACGAGCGTGCGCTGGCTCACGGGGGGAACTCCTTCGGGAGAGGTGTGCGGGCCTCTGAATCTACAGGGCCCGCACCGCCCTCCGTCACGCAGCGTCAGGCCCTGCGGAGCCCTGGGCGGCTCCGTCCGAGGCGGCCCAGCGGGCCTTGATCTCGTCCACCTTGCGCCCGTAGTGCACCGAGCACCACCACAGCACGGCGAAGACCGCCCCGAGGAAGTACATGACGGGGACGAAGAAGCCGCTGACGATCAGGCCGATCTGGAGCGCCCAGCCGAGCTGGACGCCACCGGGACGGGTGATCATCCCGCAGAGCAGCACCGACAGGACCATGGCCACGCCGCACACCCACCAGACGGTGGAGGTGGTCAGGGAGTCGTCCTTCATGGCGACCAGACCGGCGAAGCCGATGACGAAGAACTCGCCGATGAGCGTGGACGAGCAGAGCGTGCGCATGCCGGGTCAGCCCCTCTTGAGCAGCAGCCGGGCGTCGCCGACCGTGAAGATCGAACCGGTCACCAGCACGCCGGCGCCGCCGTACTCGGCCTCTTCCTCGGCGAGCGTGATCGCCGCCTCCAGGGCGTCGGGCAGCCGGGGCTCGACGACGACCCGCTCCTCGCCGAAGACCTCGACGGCGACCGCGGCGAGCGCGTCGGCGTCGGTGGCGCGGGGGGTGGAGTTCTGGGTGACGACGATCTCGGCGAAGATCGGCTCGAAGGCCTCCAGGAGCCCGCGGGCGTCCTTGTCGCCGCTGGTGGAGACGACGCCGATGAGCCGGGAGAAGCCGAAGGACTCGGAGACGGCCTCGGCGGTCGCGCGGGCCCCGTGCGGGTTGTGCGCGGCGTCGAGGATGACCGTCGGGGAGGAGCGGACGACTTCGAGCCGGCCGGGCGAGGAGGTCTGGGCGAAGGCCCGGCGCACGATGTCGACGTCGAGGGTGCGGGCGTGCTCGGCGCCGATGCCGAAGAACGCCTCGACGGCGGCGAGCGCCACGGCCGCGTTGTGCGCCTGGTGGGCGCCGTACAGCGGCAGGAAGACGTCGGGGTACTCGCCGCCGAGGCCGCGCAGGGTCAGCAGCTGGCCGCCGACGGCCACCTCGCGGGAGACGACGCCGAACTCCATGCCCTCGCGGGCCACGGTCGCGTCGACGTCGACGGCCTTCTTCAGGAGCACCTGGGCGGCGTCCACCGGTTGCTGGGCCAGGATGACGGTCGCGCCCTGCTTGATGATCCCGGACTTCTCGCCGGCGATCTCGCCGGTGGTCGAGCCGAGCCGGTCGGTGTGGTCCAGGTCGATCGGGGTGACGACGGCGACGGAGCCGTCGATCACGTTGGTCGCGTCCCAGGTGCCGCCCATGCCGACCTCGACGACGGCCGCGTCGACCGGGGCGTCCGCGAAGGCCGCGTACGCCATCCCGGTGAGGACCTCGAAGAAGGAGAGGCGGTACTCCTCGCGGGCGTCGACCAGCTCCACGTACGGCTTGACGTCCTGGTACGTCTCGATGAACCGCTCGGCGGAGATCGGGGCGCCGTCCAGGCTGATCCGCTCGGTGATCGTCTGCACGTGCGGCGAGGTGTAGCGGCCGGTGCGCAGCTCGAAGGCGCCGAGCAGGGACTCGATCATGCGGGCCGTGGACGTCTTGCCGTTGGTGCCCGTGATGTGGATCGAGGGGTACGCGCGCTGCGGCTCGCCCAGCACGTCCATGAGCGCCGCGATCCGCTTGACCGACGGCTCCAGCTTGGTCTCGCCCCAGCGGGTCGAGAGCTCGGTCTCGACCTCGCGCAGCGCCTTGTCCAGCTCCGGGTCCTCGGGGCGGGTGGGCACGGGGTCGCCCTGCGGCGGTCCGGCCTGGGCGCGCAGGGTGCGGCTGCCGGCCTCGATCACCGCCAGGTCGGGGTCTCGGTTCGTCTCGGCGTCGACGATGTCGTCGAAGGCGTCGGCGGGCTCGTCGGCAAAGTCGCGCGGATCGCTCGGGTCACTCACGCCCCCAAGTCTACGGAGACCCGCCGACAGGACCTCGTACCCACCCCTTTCGGGACCTTCGGTCCGCCGTCCGCCGGGCCGAGGAGGCGATCGGCCGGGCGCCCGGCTCCCCGTGCCGAGCGGGGTCCCCGGTCGAACGGCGGGCGACCCGCCGGACCGCGTGCCCCTCGGCTCGGACCGCCGCGTGGAGCCCTCCGGCGGCCTCCGGCGACCTTCCGGCGCGTCGGGGCGAGGCGGAGCCGGCACGTTGGGCCGTACGGGGGACGGGCGGGCCCCAGGGGGTGAGGCCGCGCGGAGGGGACGGGCGGGCCCCAGGGGGCGCGGCCGTGCGGAGGGGGCGGCGGGTCTCAGGGGGTGAGGCCGGCGGGGAAGCGGGCCTCCACCACGTACGCGCCGTCCCGCCGGCCGGCCGTGAGGGTGCCGCCCATGCTGGCGACCCGCTCGTCCATCGAGACGAGGCCGGTGCCGGTGGAGACGGGCGCGCGGTCCGGCGGGGTCTTCGGCAGCGGGTTGCGGACCTCGATCCGCAGGTCCGGTCCTTCGACGCCGACCACGACCCGCACCGGCAGGCCCGGCGCGTGCTTCGCCGCGTTGGTCAGGCACTCCTGGACCACCCGGTGGACGGCCGTCTGCCGCAGCGGCGACAACGCCTTCGCCTCCCCCGCGATCCGCAGCTCGACCGGGCTGCCCATCCGCTCGCTCTCGGCGGCGAGGTCCGCGAGGCTCTCCAGGCCGGGCGTGGCGCCCTCCCGGTCGGCGCGCCGGACGATCGTCTCGTTCAGCATCAGGTGGGCGCGCCGGGCGGTGTCGGCGAGCTCCTCGAAGTCCTTCCGGTACGCCTCTCCCCTGGCCCGTACGGCCAGCACCTCGGCCCGCACCGCGAGCACGGTCAGCTCGCGGCCGACCAGGTCGTGGACGTCCCGGCCGACCTGGATGCGCTCCTCCTGGACGGCCTGCCGGGCCGCGGCCTCGCGCCGCTGGGCCTCCAGGGCGCGGACCAGGTCGTGGCGGTGGGCGGCGATGCCGACGCCGGCCGCGAGGACGCCGACCGGGACGACCAGGCTCAGGTAGTCGCTGAGCGAGTCGCCGTGGTGCGGGGCGGGCCAGCCGGGCACCTGGAAGTAGGCGAACGCCACCCCGAGGTAGAGCAGGGTCGCGGCGACCGCGGCCCGCCGCCCCCGGAAGCGGCCGATCGAGTAGAGCGCGAACTGGATCAGGGTCACCTCGTGCAGCCAGCCCATCAGGCCGAGCGCCACGAGGTACGGCACCCAGGGCGCCCTCCGGCGCACCACCAGGGTCGCGGCGCCGGCGGCGAGGACGAGGGGGGCGGTGACGCCGGTCAGCGAGTTGTCGGCGCGGGCGAGCCCCGGCACGTCCAGGAGCATGAGCGCGAAGGCGCTGAGCGCGGCGACGGCGTCGAGGGCCCGGGGCGAGCCGGCCCACCGGTCCGCGCGGCGGCGCAGCGCGGGCACGGCGGGGAGGCGGAGCATGCCTCCATCATCCAGGGTCCTTGGTCCCGACGCCGTGGACCCGAAGTCCCGTCCGCTGTGAGATCGGGCACTTCGTCCCGTTTTCCGTACCGTCCCCGGGAGGCCGGGAACGCGGAAGGGCCCGGGACCATGACGGTCCCGGGCCCTTCCGCGGAGGCGTCACGCCTGCGGCAGGCGGTCCAGCTGGGCCTGGATGCGGGCGATGTCCTCGTCCGCCTTGGCGAGCCGGCCCTTGATCTTGTCCACGACGTTGTCGGGGGCCTTGGCCAGGAAGGCCTCGTTGCCGAGCTTGGCCTCGGCCTGGGCCTTCTCCTTCTCGGCGGCGGCCAGGTCCTTCGCGAGCCGCTTGCGCTCGGCGGCCACGTCGATGGTGCCGGACAGGTCGAGCGAGACCGTGGCGCCGGCGACCGGCAGGGAGGCGGTCGCCTCGAAGGCCTCGCCCTCCGGCTGGAGGCGCAGGATCTGGCGGATGGCCGCCTCGTGCGCGACCAGCGCGGTGCCGCTCAGGTCCAGGCGGGCCGGCACCTTCTGGGCGTCCTGGAGGCCCTGCTCCTTGCGGAAGCGGCGGACCTCGGTGACGACCCGCTGGACCAGCTCGATCTCCTTCTCGGCGGCCTCGTCGCGGAAGCCCGAGTCCTTCGGCCAGTCGGCGATCACCAGGGACTCGCCGCCGGTGAGGGTCGTCCACAGGGTGTCGGTGACGAACGGGACGATCGGGTGCAGCAGGCGCAGCATGACGTCCAGGACCTCGCCGAGGACCCGGCCGGAGACCTTCGCGCCCTCGCCGCCGGCGAAGAACGTGGTCTTCGACAGCTCGACGTACCAGGCGAAGACCTCGTCCCACGCGAAGTGGTAGAGCGACTCGCTGAGCTTGGCGAACTGGAAGTCGTCGTAGAGCGCGTCGACCTGCGCGACCGTCTCGTTGAGGCGCGACAGGATCCAGCGGTCGGTCGCCGACATCGCGGAGGCGTCCGGCAGCGGGCCCTCGATGGTGGCGCCGTTCATCATCGCGAAGCGGGTCGCGTTCCAGATCTTGTTGGCGAAGTTCCGGGACGCCTGGACCCAGTCCTCGCCGATCGGGACGTCCGCGCCCGGGTTGGCGCCCTTGGCCAGGGTGAAGCGGACGGCGTCGGAGCCGTACGCGTCCATCCAGGTGATCGGGTCGACCGCGTTCGGGTTGGACTTCGACATCTTCTTGCCGAACTCGTCGCGGACGAGACCGGTGAGGGCGACCGTCTTGAACGGGACCTGGCCGTCCATGGAGTACAGGCCGAACATCATCATCCGGGCGACCCAGAAGAAGATGATGTCGTGGCCGGTGAGCAGGACGTCGGTCGAGTAGAACTTCGCCAGGTCCGGGGTCTTCTCCGGCCAGCCGAGCGTGGAGAACGGCCACAGGCCGGAGGAGAACCAGGTGTCCAGGACGTCGGGGTCCTGCTTCCAGCCCTCGGCCTCGGTGCCGGGCGGCTCCTCGTCCGGTCCGACGCAGACGACCTGGCCCTCGGGGCCGTACCAGATCGGGATGCGGTGGCCCCACCACAGCTGGCGCGAGATGCACCAGTCGTGCATGTTGTCGACCCAGTCGAAGTAGCGCCGGGAGAGCTCCTTCGGGTGAATCTCGACGGAGCCGTCGCGGACGGCGTCGCCGGCGGCCTTGGCCAGCGGGCCGACCTTGACCCACCACTGCATCGACAGGCGCGGCTCGACCGTGGTCTTGCAGCGCGAGCAGTGGCCGACGGAGTGCATGTACGGGCGCTTCTCGGCGACGATCCGGCCCTGCTCCTTGAGCGCGCCGACGATCGCCGAGCGGGCCTCGAAGCGGTCCAGGCCGAGGAAGGGGCCGTGGACGGTGATGACGCCGTGCTCGTCCATGACCGTCAGGGTCGGCAGGTCGTGGCGCTGGCCGATGGCGAAGTCGTTCGGGTCGTGCGCCGGGGTCACCTTGACGGCGCCGGTGCCGAACTCCGGGTCGACGTGCTCGTCGGCGACGACCGGGATGGTGCGGTCGGTCAGCGGCAGCTTGATCTGCTTGCCGACCAGGTGCTTGTACCGCTCGTCCTCGGGGTGGACGGCGACGGCGGTGTCGCCGAGCATCGTCTCGGCGCGGGTGGTGGCGACGACGAGGCTGTCCTCGCCCTCGCCGTACCGGATGGAGACCAGCTCGCCGGCGTCCTCCTGGTACTCGACCTCGATGTCGGAGAGGGCGGTCAGACAGCGCGGGCACCAGTTGATGATGCGCTCGGCGCGGTAGATCAGACCGTCCTCGTAGAGGTCCTTGAAGATCTTCTGGACGGCCCTGGACAGGCCCTCGTCCATGGTGAAGCGCTCGCGCGTCCAGTCGAGACCGGCACCGAGGCGGCGCAGCTGGCCGAGGATCCGGCCGCCGTACTCCTCCTTCCACTGCCAGACGCGCTCGACGAACTGCTCGCGGCCCAGGTCGTGGCGGGACTTGCCCTCCTCGGCGAGCTGCTGCTCGACCTTGTTCTGGGTCGCGATGCCGGCGTGGTCCATGCCCGGCAGCCACAGGGTCTCGAAGCCCTGCATGCGCTTGCGGCGGGTGAGGGCGTCCATGAGCGTCACCTGGAAGGCGTGGCCCAGGTGCAGGGCGCCGGTGACGTTCGGCGGCGGGATGACGATGGTGTACGGCGGCTTCTCGCTCTTCGCGTCGGCCTCGAAGTAACCCCGCTCCACCCAGCGCTCGTACAGCGGCCCCTCTACCTCGGCCGGCGTGTACTGGGTCGGCAGTTCGGTGGGGGCTGCTGTCTGCTGCTGAGTGTTCTCGGTCACGGGCCCAGTTTAGGGGTGTGGCCGCCGTGTCCCGAAACGCGATTGTTCGGTAACGGTGTGACCCCCGCCGCCCCACCGCCGGGCGGCTTCCGACAGGATGTTCGCTACGCATAAACATCCTGTGAGGGGAACCAGTCGATGAGCTACAACCAGCCGGGCCCGTACGGGGGCCAGCAGCCCCAGCAGCCCGGGCCCTACGGCCAGCAGCCGAACCCGTACGGCCAGCAGCCGCAGGCCCCGCAGCCCGGTTACGGCTACCCCCAGCAGGCCCCGCAGGGCGTGCCGCCGCAGCAGCCGCCGTACGGCTACCCGCAGCAGCAGCCGAACCCGTACGGCCAGCAGCCGCAGTACGGCGCCCCCCAGGGCCCCGGCGGCTACGTGCCCCACCCGCCGGCCCCGAAGAAGTCCAAGACCCCGCTGATCATCGGCGCGGTCGCCGTCGTCGCGGCCATCGCGGTCGGCGCGTACTTCCTGATCGGCGGCGGCGCGGGCGCCTCCGTCGCGAACGACGGCCCGCACAAGCTGGTGACGCCGGAGACGGTGCTGGGCGAGTACAAGAAGACGCCGGACGAGGGCAAGCAGTCCGACGAGGACGACTTCATCAAGGACGCGGAGAAGTACGGCGTCAAGAACCCCCAGCGGGCCAACGGCGCCTACCAGGTGAAGGACCCCAGCAACCCCCTCGCGGGCAAGATGCTGATGTTCGGCGGGGCGTACGGCGAGATCGACGACCCCGAGAAGACGGTCGACAACGTCTTCGCCGGCATGAAGGCCGAGATGGAGGCCGAGAAGGACAAGAACGAGGGCGAGCTCATCGGCGACCCGAAGACGGTCACGCCCGAGGGCCTCGACGGCGCCGTCATGAAGTGCCAGGAGGTCAAGTCCAAGACCGGCGAGGAGTCCGGGGGCATCGGCCCCAAGGAGGTCACCATGCCGGTCTGCGTCTGGGGCGACCACAGCACGCTCGGCTACGTGATGCACTTCAACCTGGCCGACGTGATGGCCGGCAAGGGCGGCACCATCGACGACGTCGCCGCCATCGCCGCCAAGCTCCGCAAGGAGGTCCGCGTCAAGATCTGACGCGCCGGGCACACGCGAAGGGGCGCCCCGCCGGATTCCGGTGGGGCGCCCCTTCGGTGTTCTCGTGGACGTTACGCCGACTTCTCGTGGCGGCCGTCGTTCTTGACGATCCTGGGGACCAGGGTCGGGTTCACGTTGTTGCGGACGACGTCCGCCGTGATGACGACGCGGGCCACGTCCTTGCGGGAGGGGACCTCGTACATCACCGACTGGAGGACCTCCTCCATGATGGCGCGCAGGCCGCGCGCGCCGGTGCCGCGGAGGATGGCCTGGTCGGCGATGGCCTCCAGGGCGGGGCGGTCGAAGTCCAGCTCGACGCCGTCGAGTTCGAAGAGGCGCTGGTACTGCTTCACCAGCGCGTTGCGCGGCTCGACGAGGATCTTCAGGAGCGCCTCGCGGTCCAGGTTGTGGACCGAGGTGATGACGGGGAGGCGGCCGATGAACTCGGGGATCATCCCGAACTTCACCAGGTCCTCCGGCATGACCTCCTGGAACTGGTCGCTCGCCTCGATCTCGCGCTTGGAGCGGATGGTCGCCCCGAAGCCGATGCCCTTGGCGCCCGCCCGCGACTCGATGATCTTCTCCAGGCCGGCGAAGGCGCCGCCCACGATGAAGAGCACGTTCGTCGTGTCGATCTGGATGAACTCCTGGTGCGGGTGCTTCCGGCCGCCCTGCGGCGGGACGGAGGCGGTGGTGCCCTCCAGGATCTTCAGGAGGGCCTGCTGCACGCCCTCGCCGGAGACATCGCGCGTGATCGACGGGTTTTCGCTCTTACGGGCGACCTTGTCGATCTCGTCGATGTAGATGATCCCGGTCTCGGCCTTCTTGACGTCGTAGTCCGCGGCCTGGATCAGCTTGAGCAGGATGTTCTCGACGTCCTCGCCGACGTAGCCGGCCTCCGTCAGCGCCGTCGCGTCGGCGATGGCGAACGGGACGTTGAGCATGCGGGCCAGCGTCTGCGCGAGGAGCGTCTTGCCGGAGCCCGTGGGGCCCAGCAGCAGGATGTTGGACTTGGCCAGTTCGATGGCGTCGTCCCGGCCCTGCGCGCCGCCGTTCTCGCCGGCCTGGACGCGCTTGTAGTGGTTGTACACGGCGACCGAGAGGGCCTTCTTCGCCGGCTCCTGGCCGACGACGTAGCCCTCCAGGAACTCGTAGATCTCGCGGGGCTTGGGGAGTTCCTCCCAGCGCACCTCGCTCGTCTCCGCGAGTTCCTCTTCGATGATCTCGTTGCAGAGGTCGATGCACTCGTCGCAGATGTACACACCGGGTCCCGCGATGAGCTTCTTCACCTGCTTCTGGCTCTTTCCGCAGAACGAGCACTTGAGCAGGTCGCCGCCATCACCGATGCGTGCCACGAGGTGCTTCCCCTTCGCCTGGGAGCGCTTGGTTCAGCGACTCCTGGTGCCTCATATTCGACGGTACCTTGCCGGGCCCCCCGTTCGGGCCCCCCTTGGCACGGTTCACATGGTCGCGATTCGGCCACGCGAGCCGCTCGAACCGTGCCGAGGGAAGGTCGGACGTCAGTGTGCCGCGGCGGCCGTGCTCTTGCGGGTCGAGACGATCTGGTCGATCAGGCCGTACGCGAGGGCGTCCTCGGCCGTCAGGATCTTGTCGCGCTCGATGTCGTCGCGGATCTTCTCGATCGGCGTCGAGGAGTGCTTGGCCAGCATCTCCTCCAGCTGGCTGCGCATGCGCAGGATCTCGTTGGCCGCGATCTCCAGGTCGGAGAGCTGCTCACGGCCGGTGCCGCCGGAGGGCTGGTGGATCAGCACGCGGGCGTTCGGCAGGGCCATCCGCTTGCCGGGGGTGCCGGCGGCGAGCAGCACGGCCGCGGCGGAGGCCGCCTGGCCCATGCAGACGGTCTGGATGTCCGGCTTCACGAACTGCATCGTGTCGTAGATGGCCGTCAGCGCGGTGAAGGAGCCGCCGGGGCTGTTGATGTAGATGGAGATGTCGCGGTCCGGGTCCATCGACTCCAGGCACAGCAGCTGCGCCATGACGTCGTTGGCGGAGGCGTCGTCGATCTGCACGCCGAGGAAGATCACGCGCTCCTCGAAGAGCTTCGCGTACGGGTCGTACTCGCGCACGCCCTGCGAGGTGCGCTCGACGAAGCGCGGGACGACGTAGCGGTTGTCCATCGGCGCGCCGGTGTACAGGCCGCTCGGGGAGAGGTTGTTCTGCATGTGGGTGTTCACCGTCCTGGTGGCGTTCGGCGGGGGCTGGGGGCTCTTCGGCGGTGCCGGGCTCAGGCGCCCGTGCCGCCGCCGCCGGGAACGCCCGCGGCGTGTGTGATGATGTCGTCGATGAGGCCGTACTCCTTGGCCTCCTGCGCGGTGAACCAGCGGTCGCGGTCACCGTCGCGGATGATCGTCTCGACGGTCTGGCCGGAGTGGTGCGCGGTGATCTCGGCCATGCGCTTCTTCGTGCGGAGGAGGTACTCGGCCTGGATCTTGATGTCGGAGGCGGTGCCGCCGATGCCGGCGGAGCCCTGGTGCATCAGGATGTCGGTGTTCGGCAGCGCGAAGCGCTTGCCGGGGGTGCCGCCGGTGAGCAGGAACTGGCCCATCGAGGCCGCCATGCCCATGCCGATGGTGACGACGTCGTTGGGGATGTACTGCATGGTGTCGTAGACGGCCATGCCGGCCGTCACCGAGCCACCGGGGCTGTTGATGTAGAGGTAGATGTCCTTCTCCGGGTCGGCGGCCAGGAGGAGCATCTGGGCGGTGATCTTGTTGGCGATGTCGTCGTCGACCTGCTGGCCGAGGAAGATGATGCGCTCGCCGAGCAGCCGGTTGTAGACATGGTCGCCGAGGCCGCCACCGATGGACGGCTCACCCGCGGCGTAAGGCTTCAGATTCGTCACGTATCCACCTGCTCGTCTCCGACGGCCCCGGGCCGTCTCAGCGTCTCGTTCTGAGGGCAGTGCCCCCGTATTCATGGACCCTAACGCGCAGGTGGGACAACGCCATCCCGGTTCCCGAACTGTTCGCTGGGAGCGCAAGGTAGTTGGCGGCGCATGAAAGGTCCGCGTACGTCCACGGGCCCGGACGCACTGCTGTGCGTCCGGGCCCGTGGCGCGATGGTGAAGCGCGAGGCGCGGGCCTCGGCGGTCAGCCGGGTGGGGCTTACTTCTCCTCGGCGACCTCGGCCTCGCCGGTGACGGCCTCGACCGTCTCGGCGGCGGCCTCGACCTCGTCCTCGTCGTCGGAGAGGTCCACGACCTCGCCGTTGGTGTCGACGACCTTGGCGGCCTCGACGACGACCGCGAGGGCCTTGCCGCGGGCGACCTCGCCGACCAGCATCGGCACCTGGCCGCCCTGGACGACGGCCTGGGCGAACTGGTCGGGCGACATGCCGGAGGAGGCGGCACGGCGGAACAGGTGCTCGGTGAGCTCGTCCTGCTCGACGTTCAGCTCCTCCTTGGAGACGAGCTCGTCGAGGAGGAACTGGGTCTTGATGCCCTTGACCGCCTGCTCCTTGGTCTCGGCCTCGAACTCCTCGACCGTCTTGCCCTGGAGCTCCAGGTACTTCTCCAGCGTCAGGCCCATCTGGCCGAGCTGGTGGTGCTCCAGGTTGTGCTTGCGGGTGTTGACCTCGTCCTCGAGCAGCTTCTCGGGAACGGGGATCTCCGCCAGCTCCAGGAACTTCTCCAGGACGCGCTCCTGGGCCTGGGTGGCCTGGTCGAACTGCTTCATGTTCTCGAGGCGCTTGCGGCTGTCGGCCTTGAGCTCGTCGAGGGTGTCGAACTCCGACGCCATCTGCGCGAACTCGTCGTCCAGCTCGGGGAGCTCACGGGCGGCGACGGCGGTGACCTTGACGGTGACCTCGGCGTCCTTGCCCGCGGCGGAGCCGCCCTTCAGCTGCGAGGTGAAGGTGGCCTCGCCGCCGGCCTCCAGGCCGGTGACGGCGGCGTCGATGCCGTCGAGCAGCTCGCCGGAGCCGATGGTGTACGAGACGCCGTCGGCGACGCCGTCGGGCAGCACCTCGCCGTCGACCTTGGCGGTCAGGTCGATCGTGACGACGTCGCCCTCGGCGGCGGCGCGCTCGACCGGCTTGGTGGAGGCGAAGCGCTCACGGAGCTGCTCCACCGACTTCTCGACGTCCTCGTCGGTGACCTCGATCGCGTCGACCTCGACCTCGATGCCGGAGTAGTCCGGGATCTCGATGGACGGGCGGACGTCGACCTCGGCGGTGAAGGCCAGCAGCTCGCCGTCCTTCAGCTCCGTGATGTCGACCTCGGGCTGGCCGAGCGGGTTGACCTCGGCCTCGTTCACGGCCTCGGTGTAGAACTTCGGGAGCGCGTCGTTGACGGCCTCCTCCAGCACGGCGCCGCGGCCGAAGCGCTGGTCGATGACGCGCGCGGGGATCTTGCCCTTGCGGAAGCCCTTGACCGTGACCTGCTGGTTGATCTTCTTGTACGCCGCGTCGAGGCTGTCCTTGAGCTCCTCGAAGGGCACCTCGACAGTGAGCCGAACCCGGGTCGGGTTCAGGGTCTCCACGGCGCTCTTCACGGTTCGGTCTCCTTGTGGCTGATTCCTGGATTCCGGCGGAGCCGCACGGGGCGGTTCCGGCCGATGGGCCCGGTCAGAAAGACACACGGGCACGCAGCTTGCATAGTAACCGCACGCGGGATCGGGCCCACAACGTGATCAAGAACCCGCGAGGTCGGGGCCGCGGAGGATCATGATGGTCGGGGTGGCGGGATTTGAACCCACGGCCTTCCGCTCCCAAAGCGGACGCGCTACCAAGCTGCGCCACACCCCGTCGGTGCGACACGTAGGGTACATGTACGGAGACGCTGCGACGCCCCCCGTTTCGAGGGGCGTGCACGGACGGCTCCGGACCGGCTACGATGCTTCCGTGCCGCACCGGTTCCGACCTGCGGCGCGTTCCGTGCGGGCGTAGCTCAATGGTAGAGCCCTAGTCTTCCAAACTAGCTACGCGGGTTCGATTCCCGTCGCCCGCTCTGTGTACGGCTCCGGGCCCGGTTCCTCGTCGAGGGACCGGGCCCGGAGCCGTTCTCCGCCGGGTGCCCCGGTCAGAACTTGATGGCGCCGATCGTCCGGGTTATCGAATCCAGGAAGCGCTGGATGTCGTCGGCCATGCCCGTGGAGGCGAGGAAGAAGCCGAAGAGGACGGCGACCACGGCGGGCCCGCCCTTGAGGCTGCCCCCGCGGATCAGCACCACGAGGACGATCGCCAACAGCAGCACCACGGACAACGAAATCGCCACAACAGATCACACCCTCGGTCGGTCCCACCTGGCCCCGGGGCGCGTGCACCGGACACCCCCCGCGGTCCCTATCGTGCCACCAACCCCGTTGCCCCCGGGGACGGGTGACGAATCGTGGAACGGTGACACCGGTCAGGACGCCGCGCGGCGGCGGCCGGTTCAGGCCGGGCGGGAGATGAGCAGGAGGGCCCGGTCGTCGTTGACGTCCTTGGCGACCGCCTCGATGAGGTGGCGGGCCACGCCCTCGAAGCCCTCGGCGACGCAGCGGTCGGCCTCGCCGGTGAGGCGGTCGATGCCTTCGTCGAGGTCGCGGTCGGCGGCCTCCACGAGGCCGTCGGTGAAGAGCATCAGGACGTCGCCGGGGAGCAGGGAGCCCTTGACCGGGTGGAACTCGGCGCCGTCGTAGACGCCCAGGAGGGGGCCCTCGGCGTCCTTCTGCTCCCAGCGGCCGGTGCCGGAGTGGAGCTGGAGGGCGGGCAGGTGGCCGGCGGAGAAGAGCTCGTAGTCGCCGGAGTCCAGGTCGAGGACGAGGTGGATGGAGGTGGCGAAGCCCTCGTCCCAGTTCTGCCGGAGCAGGTAGCCGTTGGCGGCGGGCAGGAAGCCGTGCGGCGGGAGGGAGCCGAGGAGGCCGCCGAAGGCGCCGGAGAGCAGCAGGGAGCGGGAGGCGGCGTCCATGCCCTTGCCGGAGACGTCGGTGAGGACGACCTCCAGGGTGCGGCCGCCGTGGGTGCGGGCGGCGACGACGAAGTCGCCGGAGAAGGACTGGCCGCCGGCCGGGCGGAGCGCCATCTCGCGGTGCCAGCCGCGCGGCAGCCGGGGCAGCGCGCTCTGCACCCGGAGCCGTTCGCGCAGGTCGAAGAGCATGGTGCCGCCGCGCCGCCAGGGCACCCCGACGCGGGCCCGGAACTGGGCGATGAGCAGGCCGAAGAGGCCGCAGGCGGCGACCACCAGGACGGTGCCGGGGGTGACGCGGGCGGGCCCCTCGCCGTACGGGCCGAGGATCGAGGACTCGACGATCAGGCCGCCGGCCGCCGCCGCGTACAGGCCGAGGAGGCTGGCGGGCCGCAGCAGCAGGCCGCCGGCCACGATCGGCAGGACGAGGGCGGCGGGCGAGCACCAGACCGGGTCGAGGACGGTGCCGCAGACGATGGCCGGGACGGTCAGGAGCAGCCCGGCGAGGGCGAGGCGGTCGGAGGCGCCGCCGCGGAAGTACTCGACGCCGGTCCTGCGCAGCGCGAGGCGGGCCCGGTGGGCGCGCCTGCGCAGCCGGGCCGCGTACGTGTCGACTCCCGCGCGGTTACCCATTGGCCTGGACCCTATCCACCCCGGCCGCTCCCGTGCAGGGGTACCCCGGTGACAAGGTGCCTGAAAACGGGTCGCCCCGGGCGCGGTCCGCTGCTATCGATGGCATATGACGACTGAACTGCGGGTGCTCGACCCGTCGGAGTGGGACCGCTGGTTCGCGGCGCTGGAGCTGGCCTTCGGGGGTCTGGCGGAGCAACCGGAGGAGCGGGCGCTGTGGCGCGAGCTGACCGAGTGCGGGCGGTCGCTGGGCGTCTGGGACGGGGACCGCGCGGTGGGGACGGCGGGGGCGTTCTCGTTCCGGCTGACGGTGCCGGGCGGGGCGTCGGTGCCGGCGGCCGGGGTGACGATGGTGAGCGTGGCCGGGACGCACCGCAGGCGCGGGCTGCTGACCTCGATGATGCGCCGGCAGCTCGACGACGTGCGGGCGCTGGGCGAGCCGCTGGCGGTGCTGACCGCCTCCGAGCCGGTGATCTACGGGCGGTTCGGGTACGGGGCGGCGACCTGGTCGCAGCGCGGGACGATCGACACGACGCGGGTGCGGCTCGACGTGCCGGAGGGCACGGACGGGGTGGCGCTGCGGATGGTGCCGGCGGCGGAGTCCTCGGCGGCGACCGAGGCGGTGTACGCCCGGATGGTGCCGCTCCGGCCGGGGACGACGGCCCGCGCGCCGGGGTGGGAGCGGCTGCCGGTGCTGGATCCGCCGGGCTCGCGGGACGGGGCCTCGCCGCTGCTGTGCGTGCTGGCGGAGCGGGACGGCGGGGTCGTGGGGTACGCGTACTACACGATCAGGCCGGACTGGAGCTGGGCGGGCGCGGACGGGTCGGTGAACGTGCGCGAGCTGCGGGGACTGGATCCGGTGGCGGAGGCGGCGCTGTGGCGGTTCCTGTGCTCGGTGGACCTGACGACGAAGGTGCGGTTCGACAGCCGGCCGGTGGACGACGCGTGGCAGCACCTGGTGTCGGACGTGCGGCGGTGCGAACCGACCGTGCGGGAGGGGCTGTTCGTCCGGCTGGTGGACGTGGGCGCGGCGCTGGAGGCGCGGACGTACCAGGCGCCGGTGGACGTGGTCCTCGAGGTGGCGGACGCGTTCTGTCCGTGGAACGCGGGGCGGTGGCGGCTGTCGGGCGACGCGAAGGGCGCGACCTGCGCCAGGACGTCCGACGCGGCCGATCTCGCGCTGTCGGTGCGGGAGTTGGGGGCGGCGTACCTGGGCGGCACGCCGCTGGCGGCGCTGGCCGCCGCGGGGCGGGTGACCGAGCTGCGGGAGGGCGCGCTGGCGGAGGCGTCGCTCGCGTTCGGGTCCGCCGTGGCGCCCTGGCTGCCGCACGGGTTCTAGGGGGCGTCCGTCCCTAGGACTGGCAGGTGGGGCACCAGAAGAGGTTGCGGGCGGCCAGGTCGGCCGTGCGGATGCCGGTGCCGCAGAGGTGGCAGGGGAGGTGGGCGCGGCGGTAGACGTAGACCTCGCCGCCGTGGTCGTCGACGCGGGGCGGGCGGCCCATGGCCTCGGGGGTGTGCTCGGGGCGGACGGTGTCGATGCGGTTGAGCCGGACGCCCTCGCGCATCAGCCCGGTCAGGTCGTCCCAGATCGCGGTCCACTCCCCCGGCGTGAGGTCCTTGCCGGGGCGGTAGGGGTCGATGCCGTGGCGGAAGAGGACCTCGGCGCGGTAGACGTTGCCGACGCCGGCGATGACCTTCTGGTCCATGAGCAGGGCGGCGATCGTCGTGCGGGACTTCGCGATCCGGCGCCAGGCCCGGTCGGGGTCGTCGCCGGCGCGGAGCGGGTCGGGGCCCAGGCGGGCGTGGACCGCCCGCTTCTCGGCGTCGGTGATCAGCGCGCAGGTGGTGGGGCCGCGGAGGTCGACGTACGACTCGGGGTTCGCCAGGCGGAGGCGGACCGTGTCGGCGGGCGGCGGCGCGGGGGCGTCGCCGAAGGCCACCTTGCCGAAGAGGCCCAGGTGGATGTGGATCCACTCGTCGCGCGGGAAGCCGAGGAAGAGGTGCTTGCCGTGCGCCTCCGTGGTCTCCAGGACGGCGCCGTCGAGGAGGGCGGCGGAGTCGGAGAACTTGCCCTGGGGGCTGGAGACGCGCACGGGCCGGCCGCCGAACCGCTCGCGGTGGTCGGCGGCCAGCCGGTGGATGGTGTGCCCTTCGGGCATCAGGCGGTGGGCTCCTGCGGGTGGTGGGCCGGGATCGGGGGGAGCTCGCCGGTGGTCTCGTACGCGCTCAGCATCTCGATGCGGCGGGTGTGGCGCTCGTCGCCGGAGTACGGGGTGGAGAGGAAGACCTCGACGAACTTGGTCGCCTCCTCCTGGGTGTGCATGCGGGCGCCGACGGCGACGACGTTGGCGTTGTTGTGCTCGCGGCCGAGGGCGGCGGTCTGCTCGCTCCAGGCGAGGGCGGCACGGACGCCCTTGACCTTGTTGGCGGCGATCTGCTCGCCGTTGCCGGAGCCGCCGATGACGATGCCGAGGCCGTCCGGGTCGGCGGCCGTGCGCTCGGCGGCGCGCAGGCAGAACGGCGGGTAGTCGTCGAGGGCGTCGTAGATGTGGGGGCCGCAGTCGACGGGCTCGTGGCCGTGGGCCGTGAGCCACTCCACGAGGTGGGTCTTGAGTTCGTAGCCGGCGTGGTCGGAACCGATGTAGACGCGCATGGTTCCGAGTGTGGCACGGCCGGGACGGGGCAGGCGTCAGCGGGGTCGGGACCTCGGTCCCGGCGGGTCAGGGACCTCCGCCCCGTCTGGTCCGGACCTTATGCCCCGAATCACGATCCGGAATCAGCTCTTCCGTACTGGCCGGTCGCCAGGTTTCATGGCTCCGGCTCGCGATCCGAGCCGTGCCCCCACACCCGAAGGAAGCGTTCATGAACACGCAGCCGACCCTCGCCAAGGAAGGCGGCAGCACCGGCACCACCGGTCAGACCCCGTCGTCCGACGGCCTCAAGGCCGGGCTCAAGAACCGCCATCTGTCGATGATCGCGATCGGCGGCGTCATCGGCGCCGGCCTCTTCGTCGGCTCCGGCTCCGGCATCGCCGCCGCCGGGCCCGCGATCCTCCTCTCGTACGCGCTCGTCGGCGCGATGGTCGTCTTCGTGATGCGGATGCTCGGCGAGATGGCCGCCGCCCGGCCCTCCTCCGGCTCCTTCTCGGCCTACGCCGACCAGGCGCTCGGCCGCTGGGCGGGCTTCACCATCGGCTGGCTGTACTGGTTCTTCTGGGTGGTCGTGCTGGCCGTCGAGGCGACCGCGGGCGCGGTCATCCTGGAGGGCTGGGTCCCGGCGGTGCCGCAGTGGGCGTGGGCGCTGATCGTGATGGTGGTGCTCACCGCGACCAACCTGGCCTCGGTGGCCTCGTACGGCGAGTTCGAGTTCTGGTTCGCCGGGATCAAGGTCGTCGCGATCGGCGCCTTCGTGGCGATCGGCCTGCTCGCCGTCTTCGGCGTGCTGCCGGGCTCGGACAACCCGGGCGCGGGCTTCGCGCACCTCACCGACACGGGCGGCTTCTTCCCGATGGGCGCGGGCGCGATCCTGACCGGCGTCCTGATGGTGGTCTTCTCGTTCATGGGCAGCGAGATCGTGACGCTGGCCGCCGGCGAGTCGGAGGACCCGCAGCGGGCCGTGACCAAGGCGACCAACAGCGTGATCTGGCGGATCGGCGTCTTCTACCTGGGCTCGATCTTCGTCGTGCTGACGCTGCTGCCGTGGAACGACGCGTCGATCACCGAGAAGGGCTCGTACGTCGCCGCGCTCGACTCGATCGGCATCCCGGCGGCCGGCCAGATCATGAACGTGATCGTCCTGACCGCCGTCCTGTCCTGCCTGAACTCGGGGCTCTACACGGCCTCCCGGATGGCCTTCTCGCTCGGGCGGCGCGGGGACGCGCCGAAGTCCTTCGCCAAGGTCGACAAGCGGGGCGTGCCGCGGGCGGCGATCCTCTCCTCGGTCGTCTTCGGCTTCGTCGCGGTCTTCTTCAACTACGAGTGGCCGGACACCGTCTTCGCCTTCCTGCTGAACTCCTCCGGCGCGGTGGCGCTCTTCGTCTGGCTGGTCATCTGCGTGACCCAGCTGCGGATGCGCGGGATCATCCTGCGCGAGTCGCCCGAGAAGCTGGTGGTGCGGATGTGGCTCTTCCCGTACCTGACCTGGGCGACGATCGGCATGATCGTCTTCGTCCTCGGCTACATGATCTACGACGGCGGCAGCGCCCGGGAGCAGGTCGTGCTCTCGCTGCTCGTGGCCGCGCTGGTGCTGGCGATCGCGCTGGTCCGCGACCGGGTGGCGAAGGCCTCCCGCGGCTAGCCGGGCGCACGCGCGAAAGGGCCCGCCGTTCCTGCTCGGAACGGCGGGCCCTTTCGCGTACGGCGCCGAGGGGGTCAGCCCTTGCGGCCGGCGAGCTTCCAGGCGGCGGGGAGGACGCCCATGGCCAGGGCGGCCTTGAGGGCGTCGCCGAGGAGGAAGGGGGTCAGGCCGGCGGCGACCGCCTGGCCGAGGGTCATGCCGGTGGCGAGGGCCAGGTAGGGGACGCCGACCGCGTAGATGATCGCGGAGCCGAGCGCCATGGTGCCGGCGGTGCGCAGGACCGAGCGGTCGGCGCCGCGGCGGGCGAGGGCGCCGACGACGGTGGCGGCGAGCAGCATGCCGAGGACGTAGCCGAAGGACGGCATCGCCCAGCCCGAGGAGCCCTGCGCGAACCACGGGACGCCCGCCATGCCGACGACGGCGTAGAGGGCGAGGGAGAGGAAGCCGCGGCGGGCGCCGAGGGCGGTGCCGACGAGCAGGGCGGCGAAGGTCTGGCCGGAGACCGGGACCGGGGAGCCTGGGACCGGGACGGCGATCTGCGCGGCCAGGCCGGTGAGGGCGGCGCCGCCGGCGACGAGGGCGATGTCGCGGACGCGGCTGGGGGCACCGCCCCGCTCGAGCGAAGCCGAGAGCCTCGGGGAGGGGAGGAGGTCGGCCAGGACGGTGCCCGGGCGGAGGGCGCGGGCGGGGGCGGCGGCGGTGCTCATCGGTACTCCGCGGGGGTGAGGGGGCAGGACGGGTCGACGCTATGTCAGGAGCGAACGCCCGATCACCATCAGCCGCCGACAAAGCCACCGGTCGGGGCTTCATGGGATTCCAACAAAGGACGGTGAGGACGCCGGACGCCACGTGATGCTTGTCACTGGCGAGTCGGCACGTGACGCCCCTTTTGCGTCAAGGGCCGGTCACCGGGGAGACTGTGGGGTCTCCATAAAGTGTCACTTCTCCCAGAGCGCGAGCCCCCACCATGCGCGACGCCGCCCCGCCCTCCTCCCTCGCCGAACCCGAGCCCCTCTCCCACGGCCTGAAGCAGCGTCACCTGACGATGCTCGGGCTCGGCGGGGTCATCGGCGCCGGCCTCTTCGTCGGCTCGGGGGCGGGCATCGCCGTCGCCGGGCCCGCCATCGTGCTCTCGTACCTGATCGCGGGCGCGCTCGCGATGCTGGTCATGCGGATGCTGGGCGAGATGTCGGCGGCGATGCCGGCGTCCGGCGCGTTCTCGGTGCACGCGGAGCGGGCGCTGGGCCGCTGGGCCGGGTTCTCGGTGGGCTGGCTGTACTGGTTCCTGCTCGTCGTGGTCCTCGCCGTGGAGGCGACGGGCGCGGCGCGGATCGCGCACGGCTGGGTGCCGGGGGTCCCGCAGTGGGGCTGGGTGCTGCTCTTCATGCTGGTCTTCACGGCGGCCAACCTGGCGGCGGTGAAGAACTTCGGCGAGTTCGAGTTCTGGTTCGCCGCGCTGAAGGTCGGCGCGATCGTCCTCTTCCTGGTGCTGGGCGCGCTGGCGATCGCGGGCTGGCTGCCCGACACGGACCCGGTGGGGCTCGCCAACCTGACCGGACAGGGCGGTTTCCTGCCCCAGGGCTGGTCCGGGGTGGTCTCCGGGGTGCTCGCGGTGGTCTTCGCCTTCGGCGGCCTGGAGGTCGTCACCATCGCGGCGGCCGAGACGGAGGACCCGGCGCGGAACGTGGCGCGGGCGGTGCGCAGCGCCGTGTGGCGGATCCTGCTCTTCTACGTGGGCTCGATGCTGGTGATCGTGACGCTGCTGCCGTGGACGTCGATCGTGCCGGGCGAGTCGCCGTACGTGGCGGTGCTCGACGCGATCGGGGTGCCGGGCGCGGGGCAGATCATGAACGTGGTGGTCTTCGTGGCGCTGCTGTCGGCGCTCAACGCCAACCTGTACGGCTCCTCCCGGATGGTCTTCTCGCTGGCCGAGCGCGGCGAGGCGCCGAAGGGGCTGCTCAGGGTGTCGGCGGGAGGGGTGCCGCGGCGGGCGGTGCTGGCCTCGGTGGCCTTCGGCTTCGTCTCCGTGCTGCTCAATCTGAAGTGGCCGGACTCGGTCTTCCTCTACATGCTCAACGCGGTCGGCGCGGTGCTGCTCTTCGTGTGGGCGCTGATCGCGGTCTCGCAGCTGCGGCTGCGGCCGCGGATCGAGCGGGAGGCGCCGCAGACGCTGACGTTGCGGATGTGGGGCTTCCCGTGGCTGACGTGGACGGCGCTGGCGGCGATGGGCGCGGTGCTGGTCCTGATGCTGACCGACGACGCGGCGCGGCCGCAGGTGCTGTGGTCGGCGGGGGCGACGGCGGCCGTGCTGATGGTGGCCCGGCTCCGGGAGGTACGCTCGTCCACGACGAAACGGAACTGAATCTTCACCTTGCGTGAAGGTGGTGACCGTATAGCGGACACCCGTTCCCTCTGAGCGGTGCGGGCGCCCAGACTGTGGGCTCCCTCCCCCGTCTCAGCCTATGAACAGGGTTGCCCATGTCTCGGACCACCGCGCCCGCGCAGGCCGACCGGCGGGACGGCACCGCCGCTCCCGCCGAGGGCCTCTCCCACGGCCTCAAGCAGCGCCACCTGTCGATGATCGCCCTCGGCGGCGTCATCGGCGCCGGCCTCTTCGTCGGCTCCGGTGCCGGCATCGCCGCCGCCGGGCCCTCGATCGTCGTCGCGTACGCGATCTCCGGCGTGCTCGTCATGCTGGTGATGCGGATGCTCGGCGAGATGTCGGCCGCCAACCCCGCCTCCGGCTCCTTCTCCGTCCACGCCGAGCGCGCCTTCGGCCCGTGGGCCGGCTTCACCGCCGGCTGGGCCTTCTGGTTCCTGCTCTGCGTGGCCGTCGGCCTGGAGGGGATCGGCGCGGCGAACATCATGACCGGCTGGTTCCCCGGCACCCCCGAGTGGGCCTGGGTGGCGCTCTTCATGCTGGTCTTCTGCGGCACCAACCTGGCGGCGGTGAAGAACTTCGGCGAGTTCGAGTTCTGGTTCGCCGCGCTCAAGGTCGGCGCGATCGTCCTCTTCCTCGGCATCGGCGTCCTCGCCATCGCCGGCCTGCTGCCCGGCACCGACGACATCCCCGGCACCTCGAACCTCATCGGCGACCACGGCTTCTTCCCGAACGGCTCCGAGGGCCTGATCGTCGGCCTGCTCGCCTCCGTCTTCGCGTACGGCGGCCTGGAGACGGTCACCATCGCGGCGGCCGAGTCCGAGCACCCCGTGCAGGGCGTCGCCAAGGCGGTCCGCACCGCGATGTGGCGGATCGCGCTCTTCTACATCGGCTCCATGGCGGTCATCGTCACCCTCGTCCCCTGGGACGACCCGGCGGTCGTCGAGAAGGGCCCGTACGTCGCCACGCTGGACTTCCTGGGCATCCCGGCGGCCGGCCAGATCATGAACGTGGTCGTACTGGTCGCCCTGCTCTCCGCGATGAACGCCAACATCTACGGCGCCTCCCGCATGGCCCGCTCGCTGATCGCCCGCGGTCAGGGCCCGGAGGCGCTCGGCCGGACCTTCGGCGGCGTGCCCCGCCCGGCCGTCCTGCTCTCCTCGGTCGTCGGCTTCGGCGCCGTGCTGCTGAGCTACTGGTCGCCGGACAAGGCGTTCGTCTGGCTGCTCAACACGATCGGCGCGATCATCCTCGTCGTCTGGTTCTTCATCGCCGCCTCCCAGCTGGTGCTGCGCCGCCGCACCGAGCGCGAGGAGCCGGAGAAGCTGGTCGTGCGGATGTGGGCCTTCCCGTACCTGACGTGGGTGGCGCTGCTGGGCATGGCCGCGATCTTCGTCCTGATGGCCCGTGAGGAGGGCACCCGGGTGCAGCTGTACGCGACGGGGGCGCTGACGGTGGTCCTCGCCGCGGGCGGCTTCGTCCTCCAGAAGGCGCGCGAGAAGGAGGCCGGGAAGGGCTGACCCTCCCCGCTCCCGTACGAACGCCCCGCCGGGCCCGTGTGCCCGGCGGGGCGTTCGCGCGTGCGGGGCCGGTCAGGTCCCGCAGTACGGCAGGGCGCGGACGTACCCGCCCCGGTTCTCGTCGTCCGTGCCGAGGAGCGCGTCCCCGGTGCCGGGGAGGCACTCGACGGCCTCGATCTTGTGGCCGGGGAAGGTGCCGAGCGGGACCGGGCGGGCGGCGAGGGAGATCCGCACCCGGCCGGTGGCGGTGAGGACGACCCGCCCGGCGTCGGTGACGGCGGAGTCGAAGGGGCCGTCGTCGCCGGCGTCGGAGGCCGAGCCCACCAGGATCCGGCCGGAGTCGGTGACGGCGATGTCGGAGACGTGCCGCGCGCCCGCGTCCACGGGGTACGGGGCGGTGAAGGAGCGCCGGGTGACGGCGCCGAACTTCGGCTCGCCCCACGCGGCGAAGGTCAGCGGGGCGGCGTAGAGCGTGGCGGGCCGGTCGGGCCCCGCGCCGCGGTCCGCCCACAGGGCGGCGTACCGGCCGTCGCGGGCGACGAGCGCGAAGCCCTCGAAGTCGTCGCCCGGACCGATCGCCGGCAGCGGGGCGTAGTCGACGACGGTGGCCGTGGCGCCGGCGACCTTCAGGCGGTAGACGATCCCGCGGGAGGCGAGCGCCAGGTACTCCCCCGGGGCGCCGGGGATCGCCTCGACCGCCTCCAGGTCGACGGGTTCGGCGCCCTCCCAGACCAGCGGGGTGACGGTGACGGGGTCCGCGCCGTACGCGATCCGGGAGAGCCGCGGCTGTCCGGCGCGCTTGTTGTCGTGGACGACGAGGGCGGTGCCGCCCGGCTCGGCGGCGAGGCCGCTGACGCCGCTGCGGGCGTCGGTGCCGACCTGGCGCCAGGGGGAGGCGGCCCGGTCGGTGCCGGTCTGCCGCGCGGCGGTTTCCCGGTGGGTGCCGGCCGGCCGTCCGGGGGCGGCGGCCTGGGCGGTGCCGGCGAGCAGGGCGACCAGGACACCGGCGGCGGCGAGTCTCAGGGGGAGCTTCATGCCCGCACGTTAGGGATCTTGAACCGGCCGCGGACAGGCTGGATCGCGCCGTTCGCGGGAGCGCGTGGAAGCAGTCGGCGACAGGACGGACCTAGGACCAGGGGCTGATCCACTTCTCCCGCAGGTGCTGTTAGCCTGCACTTGCATATTGGTTGCAATAAGCAGTCGCTCGAAGGGCTCGGCACACATGGCGATCTACACACTTCCGGAGCTGCCGTACGACTACGCGGCGCTGGAACCGGTGATCAACCCGCAGATCATCGAGCTGCACCACGACAAGCACCACGCCGCCTACGTCAAGGGCGCGAACGACACCCTGGAACAGCTGGAGGAGGCCCGCGACAAGGAGCAGTGGGGCTCGGTCAACGGCCTGGAGAAGAACCTGGCCTTCCACCTCTCGGGCCACATCCTCCACTCCATCTACTGGAACAACATGGCCTCCCCGAAGGGCGGCGAGGGCGGCGGCGAGCCGCTGGCGGCCGACGGCGTCGGCGAGCTCGCCGACGCGATCGCCGAGTCCTTCGGCTCCTTCGCCAAGTTCAAGGCCCAGCTGACCAAGGCCTCCGCGACCACCCAGGGCTCCGGCTGGGGCGTCCTCGCCTACGAGCCGGTCAGCGGCCGCCTCATCGTCGAGCAGGTCTACGACCACCAGGGCAACGTCGGCCAGGGCTCGATCCCGGTCCTGGTCTTCGACGCCTGGGAGCACGCCTTCTACCTCCAGTACAAGAACCAGAAGGTCGACTTCATCGAGGCCATGTGGCAGGTCGTCAACTGGCAGGACGTGCACAGGCGCTACCTGGCCGCGAAGGCCAGCGTCCCGCTGATCTCGTTCTGACCCCCCGCTCGTCCTGCTCGTGATCGTCTTCTCAACCGTCACCGGGCAGGCGGATGGAGGAAGGGCCCCCGCGATGACGTGAATCGCGGGGGCCCTTTCCGTGTCCGGGGCGACTACTCGAAGCTCGGCGCCGCCGTCCGGGTGCGCTTGATCTCGTAGAAGCCGGGGGTCGAGGCCACCAGCAGCGTGCCGTCCCACAGCCGGGCCGCGGCCTCGCCGCGCGGGGTCGGGGTGACGACCGGGCCGAAGAAGGCGACCTCGGCGCCGTCCGGGCCGGGGACCGCGATCACCGGCGTGCCGACGTCCTGGCCGACCTTGTCGATGCCCTCCGCGTGGGAGGCCCGCAGCTCGGTGTCGTAGGTGTCCTTGTCGGCGTACTCCACCAGGGACTCGGGCAGGCCGACGTCCTTCAGGGCGGCGACGATCGCCTCGCGGGTGGGGCCCTCGCCGTTGTTGTGGAAGCGGGTGCCGAGCGCGGTGTAGAGCTCGCCGACGACCTCGTCGCCGTGCTGCTGCCGGGCCGCGACGACGACGCGGACCGGGCCCCACGCCTGGGTCTCCAGCATCTCCCGGTACTCGGCGGGGAGCTCGTCCAGCCGGTTCTCGTTCAGGACCGCGAGGCTCATCACCTTCCAGCGCACGTCCACCGGGCGGACCTTCTCCACCTCCAGCATCCACCGGGAGGTCATCCAGGCCCAGGGACACAGCGGGTCGAAGAAGAACTCGGCGGTGGTCCTGGTCTCGGACATGTCGCTCCTCAAGGGGGTCGGTCGGTCGGCGTGCACCGACCTGCCGCAACGCCCCGGGCCGTGTCGGCATTCCCGTGCGCCCGCGAAAGGAGCGCATGGGAGGATCGGTGCTGTTTCGAACGCGCCACGAAGGAGTGACCGTGCCCGGTGAGAACCTGTCCCGCGACGAGGCCCACGAGCGGGCCGCGCTGCTGTCCGTCGACGGCTACGAGGTCGCCCTCGACCTGCGATCGGCGGTCGGCGACTCGACGGAGGCGGTGCGCACCTTCCGTTCGGTGACGACGATCCGCTTCCGCCGCACGGGCGAGGGCGACTCCACCTTCGTGGACCTGGTCGCGCCGTCGGTCGCCTCCGTCACCCTCAACGGGCGGGCGCTCGACCCGGCGGTCGTCTTCGACGGCGCCCGGATCGCCCTGGACGGCCTGGCCGACGAGAACGTGCTGGTCGTCGACGCGCGGTGCGCGTACAGCCGGACCGGCGAGGGCATGCACCGCTTCGTCGACCCCGAGGACGGCGAGGTGTACCTGTACACCCAGTACGAGCCGGCCGACGCCCGCCGGGTCTACGCCAACTTCGAGCAGCCCGACCTCAAGGCCCCGTACCGCTTCGAGGTGACCGCGCCCGAGGGCTGGACCGTGTGGAGCAACGGCGCCGGCGAGCGGGGCGAGGACGGGGTGTGGCGGTTCGCCGAGACCGCGCCGATCTCCACGTACATCACCTGCGTGGTGGCCGGTCCGTACCACTACGTCACCGACACCTACCGGCGCGGCGACCTGGAGATCCCGCTCGGCGCGATGTGCCGCAAGGGGCTCGCGAAGCACTTCGACGCGGACGACGTCTTCCTGATCACCAAGCAGGGCTTCGACTTCTTCCACGACACCTTCGACTACCCGTACCCCTTCGGCAAGTACGACCAGGCCTTCGTGCCCGAGTACAACCTCGGCGCCATGGAGAACCCGGGCATGGTCACCTTCACCGAGGAGTACATCTACCGGGGCAAGGTCACCCGGGCGTCCTACGAGCGGCGCGCCAACACGATCCTGCACGAGATGGCCCACATGTGGTTCGGCGACCTGGTCACCATGGTCTGGTGGGACGACCTGTGGCTGAAGGAGTCCTTCGCCGACTTCATGGGCTCCTTCTCGCTCGCCGAGGCCACCCGCTTCACCGACAGCTGGGTCACCTTCGCCAACAACCGCAAGGCGTGGGCCTACCGCGCCGACCAGCTGCCCTCCACCCACCCGGTCACGGCCGACATCCGCGACCTGGAGGACGCCAAGCTGAACTTCGACGGCATCACGTACGCCAAGGGCGCCTCCGTCCTCAAGCAGCTCGTCGCCTACGCGGGCCGGGACGCCTTCCTGGAGGGCGCCCGCCGCTACTTCAAGCGCCACGCCTACGGCAACACCCGCCTGAACGACCTGCTGGCGGTTCTGGAGGAGACCTCCGGCCGCGACATGAGGGCCTGGTCGAAGTCCTGGCTCCAGACCTCCGGCGTCAACGTGCTCGCCCCCGAGGTCACCTACGACGCCGAGGGCCGGATCACCGAGCTCGCCGTCCTCCAGGAGGGCGACGCGCTCCGCCCCCACCGGATCGCCGTGGGCCTCTACCGGCTCGCCGACGGGGAGCTGACGCGGTACGCGCGCACCGAGACGGACGTCGCCGGCCTCCGGACCGTCGTGCCGGAGCTGGCCGGCAGCGAGCGGCCGGACCTGATCCTCGTCAACGACGACGACCTCACCTACTGCAAGGTCCGCTTCGACGAGGGCTCGCTCGACACCCTCCGCGCCCACCTCGGCGACGTCACCGACCCGCTGGCCCGCGCGGTGTGCTGGTCGGCGCTGTGGAACCTGACCCGGGACGGGCTGATGCCGGCCCGCGACTTCGTGGCCGTCGTGCTCGCCTTCGCGGGCCGCGAGACCGACATCGGCGTCCTCCAGATGGTGCACGCCTGGGCGCGGACCGCGGTCACCCGCTACGCGGCCCCGGCGTGGCGCGAGGAGGGCGGGCGGCTGCTCGCCGAGGGCGGGCTGCGCGAGCTGCGGCTCGCCGAGCCGGGCAGCGAGGCCCAGCTGACCTGGGCCCGCTTCTTCGCCGCGACGGCCTCCTCCGACGCCGACCTCCAGCTCCTGGAGGGGCTGCTCGCCGGCACCGCCCGGATCGACGGCCTCGACGTCGACCAGGAGCTGCGCTGGGCGCTGCTCTCGCCGCTCGCCGAGCACGGGCGGGCCGACGAGGCGCGGATCGACGAGGAGCTGGCCCGGGACGACACCGCCAGCGGCAAGCGGCACCAGGTGCGGCTGCTCGCCTCGCGGCCCTCGGCGGCGGTCAAGGCCCAGGCGTGGGCCCAGGTCGTCGAGTCGGACGCGCTGTCGAACGCGCTGGCCGGCGCGGTGATCGCCGGTTTCGCCCCGCCGTCGCAGCGGGAGCTGACCGCGCCCTACGCGGAGAAGTACTTCGCGGCGATCGAGCGGATCTGGGCCGAGCGGTCGATCCAGATCGGCATGGACGTGGTGCAGGGCCTCTTCCCCGCCTACCAGGACCGTCCCGAAACGCTGGCGGCGACCGACGCCTGGCTGGCGGAGCACGCGGACGCCGCCCCGGCGCTGCGCCGGCTCGTCCTGGAGTCCCGCGACGACCTGGCGCGGGCGCTGCGGGCGCAGGAGTGCGACGCGCTGGAGGGGTGAGCGACGCCGGGAGGGGCCCGCGACGGCCGCGGCGGCCGAGGGGGCCGCGGCGGACCGCGAACGCGCGGGCCCTTCCCGGCGCGGGCCTCTCTCGGCAGTCGAACGCGCGTACTTTAGTGCGGGGTTGTCCGGGTTCGGCCACCGCTCTGTAACAGGCCGTTAGGGGCGGGGCGGGGAGCGGAAGACCCCCGGCATGAACCACAACACCCCCATCACCCCCCGCCCCCGCCGCCTCTCCTCCCCGGCCGGCACCACGCAACGGCTCGCCTCCGCCCAGCAGTTGAGGGCCATGGGCGTGCCCGCCGCCGAGGTCGCCGGGCGGTCGGCGGCGGGCGGCGACTGGCAGCAGCTGCTGCCCGGCGTCTTCCTGCTCCGCCCCTCCGCCCCGACCGGCGACGACCGGCTGCGGGCCGCGCTGCTCTACGCCCGCCGGGACGGCGGGGCGGCGGCGCACGGGCCGGGCGCGATGATCACCGGGCTCGCCGGGCTCGCCCTGCACGGCTTCTCCTCCGCTCCCCCGCCGGCCGCCCTGGAGCGGATCGACGTCCTGGTGGGGCGCACCCGGCGGCTGCGGTCGACCGGTTTCGTGCGGGTGGTGCGGGCGCCGGAGTCGCCGGAGCCGGTGGAGCTGTCCGGGCTGCCGGTCGCGCCGGTCGCCCGGGCGCTGGCCGACGCCGTCTCGGGGCTGCACGACGCCGGGACGGTCCGCCGGCTGCTGACCGAGGCGGTCCGCGGCGGTCACTGCGAACCCCCGGTGCTGGTGCGCGAGTTGAGCCGGGCACGGCTGCTGACCCGGCCGCACGTGGTGGACGCGGTGGACTCGCTCCTGGTGGAGGGGCGGGCGCTGTCGGAGGAGCGGCTGTACGAGATGGTGCGGGACTTCGCGCTGCCGGACCCGCTGTGGAACGTGGACCTGCGGCTGCCGGGCGGCCCGCACCTGGGCGGGGTGGACGCCTACTGGCCGGACCAGGCGGTGGCGGTGGAGCTGGACACCCGGGCGCCGCGGCAGGACGAGGACGCGCTGTGGTCCGAGTACACCCGCAAGCGGGAGCACCTGGAGCGGCTGGGCATCACGGTGGTCCACCTGACCCCGCGCAAGCTGCGGGAGTCGGCGGAGCAGCAGGCCACCGTGGTCCGTACGGCGCTGATGGCGGCGTCGGAGCGGCGGCCCGCCGCGTACGTGGTCGTCCTGCCCCGGTGACGGCTACTCCTTCGGCGCGGTGCCGCAGAACTCGGCCTCGATCACCGCCTGGGTGTCGCCGGTCCAGTCGGCGTTGATGTTGGCGGCGAGGGTGTGCCGGCCGTCGCGGGTGGCGTACGCCTCCGAGAGCGAGCCGTGGATGCCGCCGCCGTGGCCCCAGATCTCGGTGCCGCAGCTCAGCTCCTGCCAGGAGATGCCGAGGCCGTAGCGGAACCGGGGGTGCTGGGGGGAGACCGGCACGGTGGTGGTCAGCTCGCGCATCTCGGCCTTCGGGAGGAGCCGGCCCTTGAGGAGGGCGCGGTAGAAGGTCTGGAGGTCGGCGGAGTCGGAGATCATCTCGCCGGCGGCGTGGGCGAGCGAGGGGTTGAGCTCGGTGACGTCGTGGACGGGGGCGGACGGGTCGGGCACGAGGGTGGAGTAGGCGCGGCTGCTGGGCCGGGGGACGTTCACCCCGGTGCCGGGGACGCTGGTGGCGCGGAGCTTGAGGGGCTTGACGATCCGGTTCTCGACGGCCTTGCCGTAGGGGCGGCCGGTGACCTTCTCGATGACCAGGCCGGCCAGGACGAAGTTGGTGTTGGAGTAGTTCCAGGAGGTGCCGGGGGCGAAGTCCGGGGCGTGTTCCATGGCGATGCCGACCAGGTCGCGCGGGTTCCAGGTGTCGTAGCGGTGCTGGAGGAAGCCGGGACCGAAGACCTTCTGCTGGAAGGCGGGGTCCTCGGTGTAGCTGGAGACGCCGCTGGTGTGGTTGAGGAGCTGGCGGAGGGTGATCTTCCGTCCGTCGTGGCCGTTGCCGCGGACGAGGCCGGGGAGCCACTTCTCGACCGGGTCGTCGAGGTCGACGCGGCCCTCGGCCTGGAGCTGGAGGAGGACGGTGGCGACGAAGGTCTTGGTGATGGAGCCGACGCGGTAGCGGTCGTCGCCGCCGCGCTCGCCGGCGGTGCCGGTCCAGGAGCGGCCGTCGACGCGGGCCTGGGCGACGGCGCCGGGGACGCCGGCGTCGACGGCGGCCCGGAGGGCGGCCTGGGTGGCGGCGTGGTCCCGCTGCGCGGGGGCGGCGGGTCCGGCCGCGAGGGCGGGAGCGGCGAGGGCGGTGGTGACGAGGCCGGCGGCGAGGGCCGCGGCGACGGCGGCGCGGGCGGTGCGGACGGCGGTCATGTGGATCCCCTGTCTCCGTGGTCCGGTGGTGCGGTCGGCGGGGAGGACCACGGGCGGGGCGGGCGGGTTGAGCGGGGTCGTGCCGGTTGAGCGTTTTTCGGCCGTTCGGCGGAAGGGGGGCGGGGCGCGGGTCAGTTGCGGTTCTCGTCGGCGAGGCGGGAGCGGCCGAGCGGGGGCCGGTCGCGCCACAGGTCGAGGCCGATGTCGACGAGGTGGACCCGGGGCAGGGCGGGGACGGCGTCGAGGGGGTGCCAGGCGGCGAGGTCGGTGGAGCCGCCGGTCTCGGGGCGGAGTTCGCCGCCGGTGATCCGGGCCTCGTAGAGGAGGCGGAGCCCCTGCCAGGAGCCGCGGGCGCCGAGGCGCGGGAGCCAGTCGCGCAGGACGGAGTCGACGCCGAGGAGGGCGACCGGCTCGACGGCGTACCCGGTCTCCTCCTCGACCTCGCGGACGACGGTCGCGAGGGGCTCCTCGCCGTGGTCCATGCCCCCGCCGGGCAGGGTCCACCGCTTGGTGCCGTCCTTGGCGACCCAGCGGGCGAGGAGCACCTCGCCGTCACGGACGCACACGGCGTAGGCCGCCACCCTCAACTCCTGCTTCATGAGGAGAGGTTAGGGGACGGGGGTGACGGCCGGACCGGTCAGAACCAGTAGCGGGGGTAGGTGCGGCGGGTGACGCGGGCGGCGAGGACGCCGACCGCGACGAGCAGCGCGCAGGAGACGAGCAGGAGGCCGGTGAAGGTCCAGAAGGGCACCCCGCCCAGGACGACGATCACCGCGGTGGCGGCGGCCGGGGAGTGCGGGGCGCGGGCGAGCGTCATCACGCCGAGGGCGAGTCCGCCGGCGACGGCGGCGGCCCACGGGCCGGGGCCGGCGACCGCGAGGACGGCGAAGCCGGTGAGGGCGGAGAGGAACTGGCCGCCGACGACCGAGCGGGGCTGGGAGAGCGGCAGGTCCGGGGAGGCCGCGACCAGCGCCATGGAGGCGGCGAGCGGCGGGATGAGCAGCGGGTGGTGCAGGACGGTGCCGAGGGCGACGAGCAGGAGGAGGGCGGTGGTGCTGAGCGCGGTGGCGGCCAGGACCGCCGTGAGGCGGGGGCGGGGCGGCGGGCCGGGACGGGCGGGCGTGGATGCGGGCGCGGACGCAGCCGCGGGGGCGGGGGGCGCGGACGGTGCGGGCACGGTGGTCTCGGGAGCCTGGGCGGCAGGGGTCACGGGTTCCTCGGGAGCGTGGTTCGGGAGTCCGCGTGCGGGCGGGGGTGGTGCGGTTCACGGGGTGGTCGGATTGGCCGGGGAGTACTCGGGCGCGGACCAGCGCAGGGGGCTGGCGCCCGGGGTCTCGACGACGCTGTCGACCCGGAAGCGGACGTACCGCTCCCCCAGATGGTATACCATTCGCGCCCGGCCGCTGAGCTGGAGGGTCGTGCCGTTCTCCCAGTCCAGGAAGAGGAGACCGGCCCTGTCGTCGGTCTCCAGGTTGCCGAGCGTGAGGAACATCGCGTTGCCCGGGTAGTCCCGCCAGAGGAGCGCGCGGGGGCCGTCGGCGCGGACGAAGCCGGGGTTGCCGCCGCGGTGGCTGACGTCGGCGCCGTCCGGTCCGGTGGTGGCGACGAAGAAGGTGTCGGCCGCCCGGACGGCGGCCAGCTGGGCCTCGGTGAGGACCTCGCCCCGGCGGGCGGCCCCGGCGGGCGGGCCGGCCGGGGCGGCGCCGTACAGCTCGCGCTTCTGGAGGTACTTGGGGCAGTTGGAGAAGATCTCCTCGGCCTCGATCAGCAAGCCGCGGGCGCCGGTCCGGACGGTGCCGTTGAGGCGCATGCGGCGGCGGGTGCGGGGGTCGAGGGCGATCGTGCCGACGCGGGCCCCGTCGGCGAGGGCGCCGGCGAGCGGGTCGCCGGGGCCGGGCGCGCCCGCGACCGCGACCGTGTGGGGTCCGGTGGCGCGGGCGAAGCCGGGCTCGCCCGTCAGCAGGCCCGCCCAGACGCGCCCGTCCGGGGCCGCCGCCCCGAGGACCAGCATGGGCTGGGCCTCCAGGAAGGCGGCGGCGACGGGGCGGATGCCGGGACGGACGCTGGGGGCGATGCGGGCGGCGGCCTGCTGGACGCCGAGCCTCCGCTGGACGGCGAGCGAGCCGTGGTGGTACGCGGTCGTCATGACGGGCCTCCGGGCGGGTACGGGCGAAATGCGCCGGGTCGGCTAGAAGAAGCCGCAGGTCGGGGCGGTGGCGCTGGGGGCCGGGGCGCCCTCGGCGCCCTGGGGGACGGAGATCTCCAGGCGGGTGCCGTCGGGGTCGTGGAAGAAGATGCCGCCGGAGGCCGCGCCCTCGTGGTGGGCGACGACGCCCTCGTGGGCGAAGGTGACGCCCCGCTCCCGCAGGGCGGCCTCGGCCTCGCGGACCTTCTCGATGGACTCGGCCTCGAAGGCCAGGTGGTGCAGGCCGGCCAGGGTCGCGTCGTAACCGCCCCCGGCCTGCTGCCAGAGGGTGACGGCGAGCCTGCCGTCCTGCCCGAGGAAGGCGTAGCGCCGCCCGTCGGCATCGCCCGAGCCGATCACCTCGAAGCCGAGGACGTCTCCGTAGAAGCGGAGCGAGCGGTCCAGGTCGGTGACGTTGATGCCGATGTGCGCCGTGTTCAGCGTGCCGATCGCGGACATGACGGTCCCCTCGTCGTCGGTCGCCCCCTTCGGGCTAACCGTCTAATTCGACTTTAGGGGTTAGAAACATCCGGCTGCAACCTGTCACGTACGCTTGAGGGGTTAGAACGCCCAGGACCGAGGAGGACGCCCGTCATGACCGTCGCCGACCCGCGGCCGCTGACCGGCGAGCCGGTCTCCCTGGACCTGCTCAACACCCGCTGGATGGACGAGGGCGAGCCCCGGGACCTCCTCGCCGACACGGCGGGGCTGGCGGTCTGGCTCGCGGCCAACGGGCTCGACGGGCGCTTCGCCGCCGACGAGGCCACGCTCCGCCGCACCCGCGCCGGCCGGGAGGCGCTGAAGGGGCTGGTGGACCGGCCCGGCGACCCGGACGCGATCGCCCGGGCCGACGCCGTCCTGGAACACGGCCGGATCCGCGCGGTGCTCACCGCCGAGGGGCCCGGCGAGCGGGCCGAGTTCGCCGATCCGGCGTGGGGGCCGGCCTGGACCGCCGTCCGCGGCCACCTGGACCTGCTGCGCACCGCCCCGGACCGGATCAGGGTCTGCGCGCACGAGGCGTGCGTCCTGCACTTCTTCGACACCTCGCGGAACGGCACCCGGCGCTGGCACTCGATGGCGACCTGCGGCAACCGGGCCAAGGCGTCCCGGCACTACGCCCGCACCAAGGACCAGTAGGCGCCGGAGGAGCTCACCGCCCCGTCGAATCGCCCCTCTTGGGGGCGATTCGTCTCGTGTGGCGCATGGGGCGCGGTGGCGGATGTACGCCACCGCCACAACCCGCCCTTCAGGAACTCTCCACAAAACCCTGTCACTTACGAAAGGCTGAGCGGTCATCCGGTACCGAAATCCGGACCCTCTCTTTCACAAACAGGGATGTAAATGACCACCCCCGAAACGCAGAGCTCCATACCCGGGCGCTCGACCGCCGGGAGCAGACGAGCGGCGCGGATCGCCGCCGCCGCCGGCCTGGTGACCGCGCTCGTCGCGACCGGTGCCGCCCCGGTCCTCGCCGCCGACGACCCGGCGACGAACCCCCCGGTGAAGACCGCGGAGCCCGCCGACAAGCTCGGCGCCCTCGACGCCCAGCGCCTCGCCGAGGCCGAGGCCGCCGGCGAGCCGCACGTCACCGTCCTGGTCGCCACCGCGCCCGGCGCGACCGAGCAGGTCGCCGGCCAGCTCGACGCCGTCCCCGGCGGCTCCGTCGGCAACCGCAACGACGCGCTCGGCTACGTCCGCGCGACGCTGCCGACCGGCAAGGCCGAGGCCGCGATCAAGGCCGCCGCCAAGCTCTCCTCCGTCCAGTCGCTCGACCTCCAGGCCGAGATCCAGCTGGACGACCCGACCCCCGCCGCGGACACCGCCGCCGGCGCCGTCGAGGGCACCACGGTGACCCGGACGTACCCGGCGCCGTCGAAGTCCACCCCGGCGAAGAACCCGTACAACCCGTCCCACGAGACGGGCGCCGTCGAGTTCGTCGAGGACCACCCGAAGGCCGACGGCCGCGGCGTGACCATCGGCATCCTCGACTCGGGCGTCGACCTGGGCCACCCGGCCCTCCAGAAGACCACCACCGGCGAGCGCAAGATCGTCGACTGGGTCACCGCCACCGACCCGATCACCGAGAGCGACGCCACCTGGCGCGCCCAGGTCACCCCGGTCGCGGGCCCGGTCTTCACCGCCGCCGCGCAGTCCTGGAAGGCGCCCGCGGGCTCCTACCAGTGGAGCCGCTTCAGCGAGTCCGTCACCGCGGGCGGCGACCCGGCCGGCGACATCAACCGCGACGGCGACACCACCGACACCTTCGGCATGCTGTACGACGCCGCCGCCGGCACCGTCCGGGTCGACACCGACCAGGACTTCGACTTCACGGACAACGAGCCGATGAAGCCGTACAAGGACGGCTACCAGATCGGCTACTTCGGCACCGACGACCCGGCCACCGACGTCGTCGAGCGCACCCCGTTCGTCGTGGAGATCCGCAAGGACGTCCCGATGGACCCGTACGGCGGCTCCTGGGTCGGCCAGAAGCGCGACTTCGTCAACATCGGCCTCGTCGAGTCCTCGCACGGCACCCACGTCGCCGGCATCACCGCCGCCAAGGGCCTCTTCGGCGGGAAGATGAACGGCGCCGCGCCCGGCGCGAAGATCGTCTCCTCGCGCGCCTGCACCTGGACCGGCGGCTGCACCAACACCGCCCTCACCGAGGGCATGGTCGACCTCGTCGTCAACCGCGGCGTCGACATCGTCAACATGTCGATCGGCGGCCTGCCCGCGCTGAACGACGGCGACAACGTCCGCGCCCGCCTCTACACCCGTCTCATCGACGAGTACGGCGTGCAGCTGGTGATCTCGGCCGGCAACTCCGGCCCGGGCACCAACACGATCGGCGACCCCGGCCTGGCCGACAAGGTCCTCTCGGTCGGCGCGGCGGTCTCCCAGTCGACCTGGGCCGCCAACTACGGCTCGGCCGTCGAGAAGAAGTACGCCATGTTCCCGTTCTCCTCGCGCGGTCCGCGCGAGGACGGCGGCGCCGCCCCGCTGGTCACCGGCCCGGGTTCGGCCGTCAACACCATCCCGACCTGGCAGGCCGGCGCCGGCGTCGCCGAGGCCGGCTACAGCCTGCCCGCCGGCTACGGCATGCTCAACGGCACCTCGATGTCGTCCCCGCAGGTCGCGGGCGTCGGCGCGCTGCTGCTGTCGGCCGCCAAGCAGCGCGGCATCGAGCTCTCCCCGCTGACCCTGCGCACCGCGCTGACCTCGACCGCGAAGCGGATCCCGGGCGTCGCGGCCCACGAGCAGGGCGCCGGTCTCGTCGACGTCGTCGAGGCCTGGGACTCGATCAAGGACGGGGCGACCGCCCACTCCTACAAGGTCGAGGCCCCGGTCGACACCGCGATCTTCCCGGCCCCGCGCACCGGCACCGGCGTGTACGACCGCGAGGGCGGCCTCAAGGTCGGCCAGAAGAAGGTCTACGACGTCACCGTCACCCGCACCAGCGGCCCGGACCGCGCCGTCGAGCACGAGCTGGACCTCAAGTACAACGACGGCACCTTCCGGATCCTCGGCGACGACGAGATCGACCTGCCGCTGAACAAGCCGGTCACCGTCAAGCTGGAGGCCCGCCCGCGCACCGCCGGCGCGCACAGCGTGCTCCTGGAGGCCGACGACGAGCGCACCGAGGGCGTCGACAAGCAGATCATGTCGACCGTCGTCGTCGCGAACGACCTGGTCGCCCCCGGCTACACCTTCTCCGCCACCGGCAGCGTGCAGCGCAACAGCACGAAGTCGTACTTCGTGACCGTGCCGCGGGGCGCCAAGTCCCTGGAGGTCGCGATCGGCGGCCTGAAGGAGAAGAGCCAGACCCGGTTCATCGCCATCCACCCGTACGGCGTCCCGGTCGACCCGACCGCGACCACCGGCTGCTACCCGCACTACAACCCGGCGAACACCTGCCGTCCGGACCTGCGCTCCTACACCGACCCGCAGCCGGGCGTGTGGGAGATCGAGGTCGAGTCGCGGCGCACCTCGCCGGACCTGGACAACCCCTACAAGCTGGACGTCTCCGTCCTCGGCGCCTCCTTCGACCCGGCCGTCCAGACGGTCGCCGAGGCGAAGGTCGGCACCCCGGCCGGCGTCGAGTGGACCGTCACCAACGGCTTCGCCGCGCTCGACGGCAAGCTGAAGGGCGGCCCGCTCGGCTCGCAGAAGTCCGAGACGCCGACCATCCAGCACCACGAGCAGCAGACGAAGACCGTCACCATCGGTGAGGGCGTGGAGCGGCTCGACATCGCGATCGGCAACACCTCCGACAAGGCGGCCGACCTCGACCTGACCGTGCTCCTGAACGGCAAGCAGGTCGGCCAGTCCGCCGACGGCGACTCGGAGGAGTCCGTCTCCCTGGTCAAGCCGGCCGCGGGCACCTACACCGTCGTCGTCGACGGCTACGCGGTCCACGCCGAGGGCGGCACGACCTACGACTACAAGGACGTGTACTACTCGGCGGCGCTCGGCACCGTGAAGGTCGACGAGGCCCGGACCTACCCGCTGGCCAACGGCGCGAGCACCGAGGTCGCGGCCGAGGTCGTCGTCGGCGGCCCGGCCCCCGAGGGACGCCAGTTCTTCGGCCAGGTCCAGCTGGTCAACGCGCGCGGCACCGTCGCGGGCTCCGGCAGCGTCCTGATCGGCAGCGTCACCCCGTAACACCCCGGCACGAAGGGGGGCGGGCGTCCGTACGGGCGCCCGCCCCTCGCGCGTTCAGCCCCGGCCGGGGCAGTCCCCGGCCCCCTCCCGCAGCCCCTTCGCCACCCACGCGCGGCCGTACTCCAGCTCGTCGCGGACCGGGCCGACGTCCTCGCCGAGCTCGCCGGGCGGCTCCATGTCCTGGCGGAAGGAGAGCACCCCCTCCTCGGGGAAGCGGGAGACGACCACGAGCATCCGGACGCCGGGCCGGTAGTACGACGGCTCCCCCGCCCAGCTCCGGAAGACCAGCTCCCGGGCGCCACCGCCGGCCGGCTTGTACGCGCGCTCCACCCGGAGCACCACCCGGTACTCGCCCTCCCCCTCCAGCGGCTCGACCCGCGCGACGGTGCCCTCGGCGACGTCCGTGGCGCAGGCGACGATCCCGCCCGGCGTGAGCTTCGCGCTGCCCCCGGCGTCGTCGAGGCCGCCGTCCGGCCGCGCGGCCAGCCACGCCCCGCCGGTCCCGAGCACCCCCAGCGCCAGGCAGGCGGCGAGCGCCCAGGCCGCGATCCGGCCGCGGCGCCGGGGCCGTACCGGGGCCGGCGGCGGTACGGGCTCCGCCGTCAGGGCGTCCGCGAGGACGCCCAGCTGCGCGCGGATCAGGGCCACGTCCGCCAGGGCGCGGGCGACCTCCGGGTCGTCCCCGGCGCCGGCCCCGGCCCCTTCCCCGTCCTCCGGGAACAGGGCCAGTGCCAGCGGGTCCCGCTCCTTGTCGTCCACCTCACACCACCTCGTCCGTGCGGAGCCGCTGCCGCATCGCGCGGACGGCGGCGTGCAGCCTGCTCTTGACCGTGCCCTCGGGGACGTCCAGCTCCTCGGCGATCCGGGCCACCGGGAGGTCCGCGTAGAAGCGCAGCACCAGGACCTGCCGCTGCTTCTCCGGCAGCGCGTCCAGGCCCTCCGCCACGGCCAGCGCCAGGACGCGGGCCTCCTCCCCGCCGCCCGGCGGCTCCGGCAGCGCGGTCAGCCGCTCGCCGAGCCGCTCGTCCCGGCGCCGGGCCCGGTGCCAGTCGGCGGCCACGCGGGTGGCGACGACCGCGCACCAGGCGGCCGGGGAGCGCGGCGGGTCCCCCTTCGCCCGGGCCTCCAGGAGGCGGAGGCCCACCTGCTGCACCCCGTCCTGGAGCTCCGCGTACGGCACCCCGCCCAGCGCGAGGACCGCCCGCACCCGGTCCACGAGCGCCGCGTCCATCAGCTCCACCCCGCCCCCTTCCTCCGTCGGTTCCCCCCTTCGACGCACGGCCGCCCCGAAACGTTCGTCCGGGCGCCGCGTCCCGCCCCTCGGACAATGGATTGGACAAGGAACGGCAGGCGGCACGCATGATGGGGAGCGGCAGCACCTGCACACACGTACGGAGGAGTCCCCGTGAAGGTCGGAATCGTCGGAGCCACCGGTCAGGTCGGCACAGTCATGCGCAGGATCCTGGCCGAGCGCAACTTCCCGGTCGACGAGCTGCGGCTCTTCGCCTCCGCCCGGTCGGCGGGCACGGTCGTGGACGGCATCACGGTCGAGGACGCCTCGACCGCCGACTACACCGGCCTGGACATCGTGCTCTTCTCGGCCGGCGGCGCCACCTCCAAGGCCCTCGCCGAGAAGGTCGCCTCCCAGGGCGCCGTCGTGATCGACAACTCCTCCGCCTGGCGCCGCGACCCCGAGGTCCCCCTCGTGGTCTCCGAGGTCAACCCGCACGCGGTCAAGGACCGCCCCAAGGGCATCATCGCCAACCCGAACTGCACCACGATGGCCGCCATGCCGGTCCTCAAGCCGCTCCACCAGGAGGCCGGCCTGACCGCGCTGGTCGCCACCACCTACCAGGCCGTCTCCGGCTCGGGCGTGGCCGGCGTCGCCGAGCTCGACGGCCAGGTCAGGGCCGTCGCCGAGCGCGCCACCGAGCTCACGCACGACGGCGAGGCCGTGGCGTACCCGGAGCCCGGCGTCTACAAGCGCCCGATCGCGTTCAACGTGCTGCCGCTGGCCGGCTCGATCGTCGACGACGGCTCCTTCGAGACCGACGAGGAGCAGAAGCTCCGCCACGAGTCCCGCAAGATCCTGGAGATCCCCGGGCTGAAGGTCTCCGGCACCTGCGTCCGCGTCCCGGTCTTCTCCGGCCACTCGCTCCAGGTCAACGCCCGCTTCGAGCGTCCGATCAGCGTCGAGCGCGCCTACGAGCTGCTGAAGGGCGCCGAGGGCGTCGAGCTGTCCGAGATCCCGACCCCGCTCCAGGCGGCCGGCAAGGACGCCTCGTACGTGGGCCGCATCCGCGTCGACGAGACCGTCGAGAACGGCCTGGCGCTCTTCCTCTCCAACGACAACCTCCGCAAGGGCGCCGCGCTGAACGCGGTGCAGATCGCGGAGCTGGTGGCGGCCGAGCTCAAGGGCTGATCCCGCGTCCACGCGAAGAACGGCGGTCATCCTTCCGGGTGGCCGCCGTTCTTCGCGCGTCCGCCCTGGGAAATGCGCGATGCGTTCGCCGAGGACCCCGTGGAAAGATGGCCCAAACGTCACGAAACCGAGGAGTTGACCGGGTGCCTGGGACCAACCTGACCCGTGAAGAGGCCCAGCAGCGGGCGAAGCTGCTGAGCGTGGACGCGTACGAGGTCGAACTGGACCTCACGGGTGCGCAGGAGGGCGGCACCTACCGGTCCGTCACCACCGTCCGCTTCGATTCCGCCGAGGCGAACGCCGAGAGCTTCATCGACCTCGTCGCGCCGGCCGTCCACGAGGTCGTCCTCAACGGCCGCTCGCTGGACGTGGCCGCCGTCTTCCGGGACGCGCGGATCGCGCTGCCGCACCTGAAGCAGGGGCGCAACGAGCTGCGGGTGGTCGCGGACTGCGCGTACACCAACACGGGCGAGGGCCTGCACCGCTTCGTCGACCCGGTCGACGGCCAGGCGTACCTGTACACCCAGTTCGAGGTGCCGGACGCGCGCCGCGTCTTCGCCTCCTTCGAGCAGCCGGACCTGAAGGCCACCTTCCGGTTCACCGTGAAGGCGCCGGAGGGCTGGAGCGTCATCTCCAACTCGCCGACCCCGGAGCCGAAGGACGGCGTGTGGGCCTTCGAGCCGACGCCGCGGATCTCCACGTACATCACGGCCCTGATCGCCGGCCCGTACCACTCGGTGCACTCGACGTACGAGGGCCCGGACGGGCAGGTCGTGCCGCTGGGCATCTACTGCCGTCCGTCGCTGGCGGAGTTCCTGGACGCGGACCACATCTTCGACGTGACCCGGCAGGGCTTCGGCTGGTTCCAGGAGAAGTTCGCGTACGCCTACCCGTTCGCCAAGTACGACCAGCTGTTCGTGCCGGAGTTCAACGCGGGCGCGATGGAGAACGCGGGCGCGGTCACCATCCGCGACCAGTACGTCTTCCGCTCCAAGGTGACGGACGCGGCCTACGAGCGGCGCGCCGAGACCATCCTCCACGAGCTGGCCCACATGTGGTTCGGCGACCTCGTGACCATGGAGTGGTGGAACGACCTGTGGCTGAACGAGTCGTTCGCCACCTACACCTCGGTCGCCTGCCAGGCCGCCGTCGAGGGCACCCGCTGGCCGAACGCCTGGACCACCTTCGCCAACGCGGAGAAGACCTGGGCCTACCGCCAGGACCAGCTGCCGTCGACGCACCCGATCATGGCCGACATCAACGACCTGGAGGACGTGCTCGTCAACTTCGACGGGATCACGTACGCCAAGGGCGCCTCGGTCCTCAAGCAGCTCGTCGCCTACGTCGGCCAGGACGAGTTCTTCAAGGGCGTGCAGGCGTACTTCCAGCGCCACGCCTTCGGCAACACCCGTCTGGGCGACCTGCTCGACGCCCTGGAGGAGACCTCCGGGCGCGACCTGAAGACCTGGTCGAAGGCGTGGCTGGAGACGGCCGGCATCAACGTCCTGCGCCCGGAGATCGAGACCGACGAGAACGGCTCGATCACCGCCTTCGCGGTGCGGCAGGAGGCCCCGGCGCTGCCGGTCGGCGCCAAGGGCGAGGCCGTGCTGCGCCCGCACCGGATCGCGATCGGCTTCTACGACCTGGACGCGGCCGGCAAGCTGGTCCGCACCGAGCGCCTGGAGCTGGACCTGACGGCGACCGGCCGCACCGAGGTGCCGGCGCTGATCGGCAAGTCCCGCCCGGCGGTCGTGCTGCTGAACGACGACGACCTGTCGTACGCCAAGGTCCGCCTCGACGAGGTGTCGCTGCAGAACGTCACCGCGCACCTGGGCGACTTCGCCGAGTCGCTGCCGCGGGCGCTGTGCTGGGCCTCGGCCTGGGACATGACCCGGGACGGCGAGCTGGCCACCCGCGACTACCTGGAGCTGGTGCTGTCCGGCATCGCCAAGGAGTCGGACATCGGCGTGGTGCAGTCGCTCCAGGGCCAGGTGAAGGCGGCCCTGGAGCTGTACGCGGCGCCGGAGTGGCGGGACGCGGGCCTGACCCGCTGGACCGAGGCGGCGCTCACCCACCTCAAGGCGGCCGAGCCGGCGAGCGACCACCAGCTGGCGTGGGCGCGGGCCTTCGCCGCGGCCGCCCGGACGCCGCAGCAGCTCGACCTGCTCGCCGCGCTCCTGGACGGCCGGGAGACCATCGAGGGCCTGGCCGTCGACGCCGAGCTGCGCTGGGCGTTCGTGCAGCGGCTCGCCGCGACCGGCGTCTACGACGAGCCGGAGATCGCCGCCGAGCTGGAGCGGGACCGTACGGCCGCCGGTGAGCGGCACGCCGCCACGGCCCGCGCGGCGCGTCCGACCGAGGCCGCCAAGGCCGAGGCGTGGGCGTCGGTCGTCGAGGACGACAAGCTGGCCAACGCGGTGCAGGAGGCGGTGATCGGCGGCTTCGTCCAGGCCGACCAGCGCGAGCTGCTGGCGCCGTACACGGAGAAGTACTTCGCGTCGATCAAGCGCGTGTCGGAGACCCGCAGCCACGAGATCGTCCAGCAGATCGTGGTCGGTCTCTACCCGACGCTCCAGGTCTCCCAGGAGACGCTGGACGCGACGGACGCGTGGATCGCGGCGAACGACCCGGTGCCGGCGCTGCGGCGCCTGGTGACGGAGTCGCGCGCGGGCGTCGAGCGGGCCCTGAAGGCCCGGGCGGCGGACGCGGCCGCCGCGAGGTAGTCGCCCCGAGCGGGTACGACGAAGGGGCGCCCTCCCCCACGGAGGCGCCCCTTCGCCGGTCTTCGGACCCTTACCGGCTCGCGCGGTCGAAGCGGGCGCGCAGGTCGGCGGCGCCCTCCTCGGTCAGGGAGCCGTGCAGCCGCATGCGGGCGACGCCGCCGTCGGGGAAGGCGTCGAGCCGGACGTGGGTGACGACCGCCCGGGCCGGGAGCTTGAAGCGGTGCAGGGTGTCGGGCTGGAGGCGGGTGCGCGGCACGATCTCGAACCACTCGCCGTTCTCGCCGTTGCGGCCCTGGAGGGCGATCCAGCCGGCCGAGTTGCCCTTGAGGTAGGCGGTGTCGATCTCGACGGCGCGGACGGCGCCCTGGGCGGGGAGGCGGAAGCGGACCCAGTCGTTGGTGCCGCGGACGCGGCGGCGGCGGTTCTCCCAGCCGTCGTCCATCTTGCGGGAGGTGCCGGGCAGGATGATCTGGGTCGGCGAGGAGTAGAACTTGTCGGAGGCGTCCTCGTACGACCCGCCGTTGAGGACGGAGAGCAGGTCGATCGTGCCGAGGAGGTCCAGCCACTCGGGGTCGGGCAGCACCTCGCCGTGGACGCGGAAGCGGGCGACGCCGCCGTCCGGGTGCTGGCAGAGGCGGACGTGGGTCCAGCGGCGGTCGCTGTCGATCGTGAAGCCGTTGGCGGCGTGGCCGCGGACGGGGGTGGGCGGGACGAGCTCCTCCCACTTGGCGTCGAGGAGCTCCTCGGGGCTGGGGCTGCCCTCGACGGCGGTGGCCTGGACGCTGACCTTCTGCGGGTAGTTGCCGCGGAAGTGGGCGGTGTCGACGATCAGGCCGCGGATGACGCCGGGGGCGCCGAGGCGGACGATCGCCCAGTCGTGGTCCTCGGGGGCGGGGAAGGGGTGCTCCCCATCGGCGCCGCGGCGGCGACGGGTCTCCCAGCCGTCCATGATCTTGCCCTTGTGGCCGAAGTGCTCCGGGTCGAAGACGGCCCGCTCGCGGACGAGGAGGTTCTCGCGCTCGGCGAAGAACTCGTCGTTGGCGGCGACGACACCGCCGCCGAGACGGCGGTCGGCGAGGTCGACCAGCTCGGTGAAGGGGAAGTCACCGGTGCGGTAGTCGGCGTACGGGTCGCCCCCGGCGTACGGGGCGGCGTCGTTGGCGTGCGGGTCCTGGGTGTCCTCGATGGCGGTCATGGTCCGACTGTCCCGCGTCGGAAGCCCGGGGTCCATCGAATGTTTTCGACAGGTCTTTTCAGCTCCGCTGAACGTTCTCCCGCTGGACGGCGGCCTGGCGCAGCGCGGCGAGCACCCGGGCCACCGCCGGGCCCTCCTCGGCGCCGCGCCGCACCGCGGCGACGACGTGCCGGCGCGGCTGGTCGGCGGAGAGGACCCGCATGACGACGCCTCCGCCGCCCCGGCGGTCGGCGGAGGCCATCCGGGGCACCAGCGCGATGCCGAGTCCGGCCTCGACCATGGCGAGGATCGCGGTCCAGCCGGAGGCGCTGTGGGCCTGCTCGGGCACGAAGCCGGCGGCCTCGCAGGCGGCGGTGGTGATCTCGGACCAGGGCCCCGAGCCGCCGAAGATCCAGGGCTCGGCGGCGAGGTCGGCGAGGCGCAGGCCGGGGGCGTCGGCGAGCGGGTGGCCGGCGGGCAGGGCGACGTCGAGGGGGTCGGTGAGCAGCGGCAGCCGGGTGTACTTGGGGTCGCGGGCGGTGGGCGCGTGGGCGGCGAGCGAGAGGGCGAGGTCGACCTCGCCGGCGGTGAGCAGTTCGTACGCCTCCGCCGCCTCGGCCTCCCGGATCCGGACGTCGAGCCCGGGGTGGGCGGTGCGGAGCTGCCGGACGGCGGGGACGAGGAGCGCGGGCACGGAGGTCGGGAAGGCCGCCACCCGGACCTGGCCGGCCTCGCCCCGGAGGTAGCCGTCGAGTTCGGCGTCGGCGCGCTCCAGCTGGGCGAAGACCGCCTCGGCGTGGCGCAGGACGAGGTGGGCGGCGTCGGTGAGCCGGACGCGCCGGCCGTGGGCCTCCAGGAGCGGCACGCCGAGCTGCTTGGCGAGGTTGGTGAGCTGCTGGGAGACGGCCGAGGGGGTCATGAGCAGGGCCTGGGCGGTGGCGGTGACGGTGCCCCGGTCGCGCAGGGTGCGGAGGATGTGCAGCTTCTTGATGTCCCACTCGGTCATGGGGCGCAACCTACCGGGCGGAGCTCAGCGCCACTCCGCCGAGGATGAGGGCCATGCAGGCGCCGCCGGTCACGCCCAGCTCCTCGCCGAGCAGGACGTAGGAGAGGAGGGCGACGCAGACGGGCTGGAGGTAGTAGACGACTCCGGCGCGGGCGGCGCCGATCAGGGAGATCGCCCTGTTCCAGGCGAAGAAGGCGACGGCGGAGGAGAACACGCCGACGTAGAGCAGGGGGCCGACGGTGGCGGGCGCGGCGGGGAAGCCGCCCTGGACGGCGAGGGAGACGGCGTAGGCGGGGGCGAGCATGAGCGCGCCGAGGACGAAGGTGGCGAGGAGGAAGGCGAGCCCGTCGATCTCCGCGGGCCGGCGCTTGAGGAGCGCGCTGTACGAGGCGAAGGAGAGGGCCGCCGCGCCCATCCACAGGTCGCCGGCGGAGAGGTCGATCGCGAGGGAGCCCTCGCCGACGAGGAGGAGGACGCCGAGGACGGCGATCGCCGTGCCGAGGAGGCGGCGGGCGCCGAGCCGTTCGCCGCCGAGCCGGGCGTAGACCGCCATGATCACCGGAGAGGCGGCCATGATCATGCCCATGTTGGTGGCGGAGGTGGTCAGGCCGGCCTGGTGGACGAGGGTGTTGTAGAGGGTGACGCCGAACAGCGAGGCGAGGACGGTGAAGCCGAGGTGCCGGCGGAGGACCGCGCGCTGCCGCCAGAGCGGGCGGGCGGCGAAGGGGGCGACCGCGGCGAGGGCGATGACCCAGCGCCAGAAGACCGCCTGGACGGGCGGGACGGAGTCGGCCATGTCACGGGTGGCGACGAAGCTGCCGGACCAGACGACGGTGGCGAGGAGGGCGAGGAGCAGGCCGGGACCGGCGCCCTTGGCGGGGGCCGGTCCCGGGGTGGTGCCGGTGGCGGGGGTGGCGGGGGCGGTCGGGCGGCGGGCTGTCCTGAGGGTCATGCCGCTTACCGTCGCACCCCCGAAACCTCCAGGTCCATCGAAACTTTCTGACCGTTCCCTTCAGGAGAAGTGAACGTTTCGGCCGGCCGGGGCTTCGCGGGGGCCAGCTGGCCCGCCAGGGTGGCGCCGAAGGCGATGGCCATGCCGAGGAGCTGGACCGGGCCGAGGGACTGGCCGAGGGCGACCCAGCCGATGACGGCGGCGGTGATCGGGGAGAGCGGGCCGAGCAGGGTGACCGACGCGGCGCTCAGCCGCTCGATGCCGCGGAACCAGAGGAAGTACGAGATCGCGGTGTTGCCGAGGGCGAGGTAGGCGTAGCCGGCCAGGTGGGTGCCGGTGAGGGCGGGCGGGGCGCCTTCGACGAGGAGGGCGACCGGCAGGACGACCAGGCCGCCGGCGGTGAGCTGCCAGCCGGTGAGGGCGAGGGCGCCGACGCCCTCGGGGCGGCCCCAGCGCTTGGTGAGGACGACGCCGGCGGACATCGAGAGGGCGGAGAGCAGTCCGGCGACCACCCCGACGAGGTCGAGCGCGGCCCCGGCCTTGAGGACGACCAGGCTGACGCCGAAGGCGGCGGCGACGGCGGTGGTCAGGGTCCTGACGGTGGGCCGGTCGCCCAGGAGGAGGGCGGCGAGGCCGACGACGAAGAGCGGGCCGACCGAGCCGACGACGGCGGCGACCCCGCCGGGCAGCCGGTAGGCGGCGAGGAAGAGCAGCGGGAAGAAGGCCCCGATGTTGAGGGCGCCGAGGACGGCCGCCTTCCCCCACCAGGCTCCGGTCGGCAGCTTGCGGGTCAGCGCGAGGAGCAGGAGTCCGGCCGGCAGGGCCCGCACGAGGCCGGTGAAGAGCGGCCGGTCGGGCGGCAGGAACTCGGTGGTGACGAAGTAGGTCGATCCCCAGGAGATCGGGGCGAGGGCGGTGAGCGCGACGACGGCGGCCTTGCGGGACATGACAGGACTCCCCCCTGGAGCGGTGCGGCGCCGGCGGACCGGGGCCGGCGGGCGCGACCGGCCGGTGCGGACGGTGCGGACGACCGGGCTTGCTTTGCGGTAATTAACTTAGCACTAAGCTACTTACTTGCAAGTGGCTTTCTTGCCGTCGAGCCGGAGGAGCGGGGAGACTGAGGCCATGGAGAAGCACATCCCGGGGGCCGGACACGTCCCCGGCCCCGGACACGACGCCGTCGACGCCATCACCGACCAGTGGTTCGCGGTCCGCCCCGACCTGGCCACCCTCCCCATGGCGGTCTTCGGACGGATCTACCGGCTCGCCGCCGCCATGCGCGCCCAGGTGGACAAGGCGTACGCGCCGTACGGGGGGATGTCGCTCGGCGAGTTCGACGTGCTCGCCACGCTGCGGCGGTCCGGGGAGCCGTACACGCTCTCGCCGCGCGAGCTGACCGCCACGCTGATGATCACCACCGGCGGGATGACGGGCCGGCTGGACAAGCTGGAGAAGGCCGGGCTGCTCACCCGCAGCCCCGACCCGAACGACCGGCGCGGCCTGCGGGTCACGCTCACCGAGGAGGGCCGCTCCCTGGTGGACCAGGCCGTCGGCGCCGGTCTGGAGCGGCAGCGCGCCGCGCTGGAGGCGGCCCTCACCCCCGAGGAGGCGCACCAGTTGAACGACCTGCTGCGCAAGCTCCTCGCGGCCACCGCCTGAGGACGCGCGAGGGCGCCGCACGGCCGGCGTGGCCGTGCGGCGCCCTCAGGGACGAGCGGAGGAGGCGGTTACGCCTTCTTGCGGGACTTGTCGAGGACCATCACCAGGCCGGCGATGACCAGGAACAGCACCAGCGGAGCCGCAACGAACAGGCCGAGGGTCTCGATGACCTCCAGCTTGGGGGCCGGGTCGTCACCGTCGTCGCGGGTCAGCGCGAGCGCGGGGGACGACATGAGCAGCATCATCAGCGTCGTACCGGCCGCGACGGCGCCGGCGCGCAGGGCGTTCTTCTTGTCCACGGTGCAAAAGTAGCGAACACCTAAACGGCCCGCGCGCCCGGGGGTGCCGTACGGGCCCCCACCTCCTCCGCGACGGTCCGCAGCAGCGCGTGCGCCCGGGGCGAGGCGGCGATCCGCTCCAGGGTGAGCGGCTGCCCGCCGGGACCGGCGACCGGCAGCCGCCAGTTGGGGTACTCGTCCCAGGTGCCCGGCAGGTTCTGCGGCCGGCGGTCCCCCACCAGGTCCGGCAGCCACACCCCGACCATCCGGGCCGGGGTGCGGGCCAGGAAGCGGTGGACGGCCCGGACCTCGGCCTCCTCGTCCCCCGGCCCCTCCGGGAGCAGCCCGAGCCGCTGGAGGAGCCCGAGCCACTCGGCCGTCTCCGCCGCGTCCGCGGCCCGCTCGCGCGTCAGGTCGCCGCCGAGCAGCCCGAGGCGGTGGCGGAGCAGCACGTGGTCGCCGGAGAGCCGGGCCGCGGTGGACGGCAGGTCGTGGGTGGTCGCGGTGGCCACGCAGCCGGCCCGCCACGCCTCCGGCGGCAGCGGGGCGCCGCCGCCGTCCCAGTCCCGCTCGAACCAGAGCACCGAGGTGCCGAACACCCCGCGCCCGGCGAGGGCCTCGCGGACGCCCGGCTCGACGGTGCCCAGGTCCTCCCCGACGACGAGGGCGCCGGCCCGGTGCGCCTCCAGGACGAGGACGGCGAGCATCGCCTCCGCGTCGTACCGGACGTAGGTCCCCTCGGTGGGCTCGCGGCCCTCCGGCACCCACCAGAGCCGGAACAGGCCCATCACGTGGTCGATGCGCAGGGCCCCGGCGTGCCGCAGGAGTTCGCGGAGCAGACCGCGGTACGGGGCGTACCCGGCGGCGGCGAGGGCGTCGGGGCGCCACGGCGGCAGGCCCCAGTCCTGGCCCCGGGCGTTGAAGGCGTCGGGCGGCGCGCCGACCGACATCCCGGCCGCGAAGTCGCCCTGCCGGGCCCAGGCGTCGGAGCCCTCCGGGTGCACGCCCACGGCCAGGTCGTGGACGATCCCGACCGCCATCCCGGCCTCCCGGGCCGCCTCGGCGGCCTCGGCGAGCTGCCGGTCCGTCAGCCAGGCCAGCCGGCAGTGGAAGTCGACCCGGGCGGCCAGCCCCGCGTCGGCGCGGACCGCCGCCGCGGCGCCCTCCGGGGCGCGCAGCTCCTCCGGCCAGGAGCGCCAGTGGGGGCCGTGCCGTTCGGCGAGGGCCTGGTAGGTGGCGTGGTCCTCCAGGGCGCGGCCGCGCTCGGCGAGGAAGTCGTGGTACTCGGCGCGGCGGCCGGGGCCGGGCTCGACGCCGGCCAGGAGCTCCAGGGCGCGGAGCTTGAGCGCCCGGACGGCGTCCAGGTCGACGGTGGTGCCCTTGGCGAGGACGCCCTCGCGGAGCTCGGCGGCGGAGGCGACGATCCGGTCCATCTCCTCGCGCGCCCCGGGGTCCAGGTGGGCGTACTCGGGGATCCGCTCGATCCTCAGGTGGACGGGGTCGGGGAAGCGGCGCGAGGAGGGGCGGTACGGGGACGGGTCCGAGGGCGCCCCGGGCACGCCCGCGTGCAGCGGGTTGACCTGGACGAAGCCGGCGCCGTGCGCGCGGCCCGCCCAGGAGACGAGCTCCCGCAGGTCGCCGAGGTCGCCCATGCCCCAGGAGCGTTCGGAGAGCAGCGAGTAGACCTGGACGAGCAGGCCGTACGCGCGCGTGGCGGGGGCCGGGACCCGCGCGGGGGCGACGATCAGGGTGGCGCGGCCGGTGCGCCCGTCGGGCGCCTCGGCCTCCACGGCGTGCACGCCGAGGGGGAGCGCCGTCCAGTCGTCGCCGGTGTGGACGGCACCGGTCTCGGTGGTGACGCGCAGCAGGGTGCCGTCGGGCAGTCCGGCGGGCGGGCGGAGCGGTTCCGCGCCGGTGTGCCGGACGAGGGTGGGCGGGAGCAGCCGCTCCCGGTCGGCCCGCTCCGCCGCGTCGAGGGCGGCGGCGACCGCCTCCGGGGTGGTGGCGTCGACCCCGAGGGCGCCGAGGACCGCGACCACGGTGGCCTCGGGGACGGGCACGGTGACGCCCTCGGACGGGCTGAACGCGGTGGCGACGCCGTGTCGTTCGGCGAGGCGGGCCAGGGTCACTTCACACTCCGGGGGACTCCGGGCCGCCCCAGGCACCTGGGGCGGTGGGCTCGCTGGTGAGGGGGGCCGCGCCGGGGTGGGGCGGCTCGCTGGTGAGGGGGGTGGCGGTGGCGAGGGGCGGCTCGCTGGTCAGCGGCGCGGCCGCCGTCCACGAGGGCTCACCGGCCGGCGCGGGCGCGCCGGGGGCGGTCTGCTGCGGGATCCGTATCCGTCCGGACAGGGGGCGGGCGGTCGTGGTCACGGGGGTCTCCCGGTTCGTCTCGGCGGGTCGGCCGGCCGGCTGGTGGCCGGCGGCCGCGGGATGCGACGGGTGATAGCCCTACCCACCACGCCTCCCTTTGCCCCTTTTACCGGGGGAACACGGCGAAAGGACGACAGCTCGCCGGTGGTTCACCGGGCAAAGCCGACACTTCGCCCCCTCGCATTGACACCTCAGTGCGACGGGTGGTGGGCTCGTGACCCGCTCGTGACCAACCGGCCGGGCAGGACCCGCCCCTGACGCCCCGGCGGGCCCCGGCCCCGGTGAAGGGAGACCCCCGTGACCCCCGTGCGTCCGGGCCGCGGACCGCGGACGGCGACCGCGGTCGCCGCCGCCGTCATCGGCGGACTCCTCGGCGGTGCCGTGTCCGGCTCCGCGGCCGCCGTCCCGCCGCCCGCCGCGGTGCCCGACCTGGCCGCCTCGCCCGCGGCCCCCGTCGGCCCGGCCGCGCTCCCCGCCGTGCCCGCGCCCCGCGCCGGCACGCCCGCGAAGGCGCCCGCCGTGCCCGCGGTGTGGCCCCGGCCGCAGTCGCTGACCGCCGCCGGTCCCGCCGTGCGGCTCGGGGAGCGGGTGACCCTGGTGGCGGACGGGGACGCCGACCCGTACGCCCTGGCGGCGCTGCGGGGGCTGCTCGCCGACGCCGGGGTGCGGACCGTGCACGAGGGGCTGCCGGGCGCGGGCCCGGTCCTGCGGGTCTCGGGGCCGTCCGGGGAGGCCGCCGGGGAGGCGCTGGCCTCCTTCGGGGTGGCCGAGCGGGCCGACCTGCCGTCCGGCGGCTACCGGCTGGCCACCGGGCGCTTCGGCGGCCGGGACACCGTGGTCCTCGACGGGACGGGCGAGGACGGCCTGTACCACGCGGTGCAGACGCTCCGCCAGCTCCTCGGCGAGGGGCCGGGCGGCGTCGGCGACCGGGTGCCGGGCGTCGTCGTCCGGGACTGGCCCGGCACCGCCGAGCGGGGCGTCGTGGAGGGCTTCTACGGCACCCCGTGGACGACGGAGCAGCGTCTGGCGACGGTCGACTTCCTGGGCCGCACCAAGCAGAACCGCTACCTCTACGCGCCCGGTGACGACCCGTACCGCACGGCGCGGTGGCGCGACCCCTACCCGGAGGCGCAGCGGGCCGGGTTCCGCGCGCTGGCCGAGCGGGCCCGGGCCCGGCACGTGACGCTGGGCTGGGCGGTGGCCCCGGCCCAGTCCATGTGCCTGTCGTCGGACGCGGACGTGGCGGCGCTGACCCGGAAGCTGGACGCGATGCGGGAGCTCGGCTTCCGCTCCTTCCAGCTCCAGTTCCCGGACGCCGGGTACGGCGAGTGGACGTGCGACGAGGACGCGGACGCGTTCGGGCGGGACGCGGCGGGCGCGGCCCGGGCGCACGCGCGCGTGGCGAACACGGTGGCCCGGCACCTCGCCGAGCACCACCCGGACGCCGAGCCGCTGACCGTGCTGCCGACGGAGTACTACCAGGAGGGCACCAGCGAGTACCGGTCGGCGCTCGCGGGGGCGCTCGACGCGCGCGTGCGGGTGGCGTGGACCGGCGTCGGGGTCGTGCCGCGCACCGTCACCGGCTCCGAACTCGCCCGGGTGCGGGCGGCGCTCGGGCAGCGCCCGCTGGTCACCATGGACAACTACCCGGTGAACGACTACGCCCAGGACCGGCTCTTCCTGGGGCCGGCCACGGGCCGGGAGCCGGCCGTGGCGGTGGGGTCCGCCGCCTATCTGGCGCACGCCATGGAGCAGCCCGCCGCCTCCCGGATCCCGCTCTTCACCACCGCCGACTTCGCCTGGAACCCGCGCGGTTACCGGCCCGGGGAGTCCTGGCGGGCGGCGGTCGCCGACCTGGCGGGGCCCGATCCGGCCGCGCGGGCGGCGCTCGGCGCCCTGGCCGGGAACGCGGCCTCCTCGATCCTGGCCCCGGACGCCGAGTCGGCCGGGCTGAAGCCGCTGATGAGCGCCTTCTGGTCGGCCCGGGCCTCGGGCACGGCGGCGGCGCGGGAGAAGGCGGGCCGCGAGCTGCGGGCCGCGTTCACCGTGATGCGCCAGGCGCCGGGGCGGCTCGCGGACACGGCGGACGGCGCCCTGCGCGCCGAGTCGGGGCCCTGGCTGGAGCAGCTGTCCCGGTACGGGGCGGCGGGCGAGGCGGCCGTGGACACGCTGCTCGCGCAGGCGCGCGGGGACGGTCCCGCGGCCTGGCAGGCGCAGCTGCGCCTGGAGCCGCTGCGTCCCCGGCTCGCGGCGAGCGGGGTGACGGTCGGCGCCGGGGTCCTCGACCCGTTCCTGGACCGGGCGGCGAAGGAGGCGGCGGCCTGGACGGGCACCGACCGGGAGCCGGAGCGCCAGGTGGACCGGGCCGCCGGTTCGTACACGCTGCGGCTGGACCGGGCGCGGCCGGTGGAGACGGTGACGGTGCTGACCGGCCCCCCGGCGGACGGGAAGGCACCCGGGGCGGGCTCCGGGGACCGCTCCGGAAAGCCGGCCGGCGGGACGCACGCGCGCGTGGAGGCGTACGTGACGGGCGAGGGCTGGCGGCCGCTGGGGCCGCTGTCCGCCACCGGCTGGACGCAGACCGAGCTGAAGGGGCTGCGCGCCGAGGCGCTGCGGATCGTCTGGGACGGCGAGGGGCCCGCGCCCGACGTGCGGTCGCTCGTGCCGTGGTTCGCGGACGGGCCGCGGGCCGGTCTGGAACTGGACCGCGCGGAGACCGACCTGGAGGCCGGCGGTCCGGCGGCCCGGGTGGAGCTGCGGCTGACCGGGCGGCGGGCGGCCGAGGTCCGGGGCCCGCTGACCGCGCGGGCGCCGGAGGGGATCACCGTACGGCTGCCGAAGGAGGCCGCGGTGGAGCGCGGCGGCACGACGACGGTGCCGGTGGAGGTGTCGGCGGCGCCGGGCACGGCGACCGGCGAGCACCGGGTGCCGGTCTCCTTCGCGGGCGAGGAGCGGGTGCTGACGGTGCGGGTCTTCCCGCGCACGGGCGGCCCGGACCTGGCCCGGTCGGCGACGGCCTCCTCCTCCGGCGACGAGACGGCGGACTTCCCGGCGGCGCTGGCGGTGGACGGCGATCCGGGGACCCGCTGGTCCTCGCCGGCCGAGGACGGGGCCTGGTTCCAGCTGGAGCTGGCCGAGCCGGCCCGGATAGGGCGGGTGGTCCTGCGCTGGCAGGACGCGCACGCCGCCCGCTACCGGGTGCAGGTCTCGGCCGACGGCCGGAACTGGCGGACGGCGGCGACCGTGACGGACGGCCGGGGCGGCACCGAGTCGGTGCGGATGGACGCGGCGGACACCCGCTTCCTGCGGGTGCAGGGCGAGAAGCGGGCGACCCCGTACGGCTACTCGCTCTGGTCGGTGGAGGCGTACGCGGTGGCGCCGGAGCCGGCGGCCGCCGGGAAGAGCCCGAAGAGCCCGGAGAGCCCGGAGAGCCCGGGGGCTCCGGCGGCCCCGGAGTCCTCGAAGGCCCCCGAGGCCCCGGTCCGGGGCGCGCCGGAGGAGGGCGCCGCCCCCTGAGCGGCGCCCTCCCCTCCGGGTCCGGTCCGCGGCGGGCCGGGGACGCGGAAGGCCCGGACCTCAGCCGGTCGTCAGCACCCCTGCGGGGGTGTCGGCGACGGAGTCGATCCGGGCCATCGCGTCCTCGGCGCCGTACGGCCTGAGGTAGGGCAGCCACCGGGGGTCCCGGTGGCCGGTGCCGATGATCCGCCAGGCCAGGCCGGTCGGCGGCGCGGGCTGGTGGCGCAGCCGCCAGCCGATCTCCCGCAGGTGCTTGTCGGCCTTGAGGTGGTTGCAGCGGCGGCAGGCCGCCACCACGTTCTCCCAGGCGTGGGTTCCGCCCCGGCTGCGCGGGACGACGTGGTCGACGCTGGTCGCCACTCCCCCGCAGTACATGCAGCGCCCTCCGTCGCGTGCGAAGAGGGCCCTGCGGGTGAGGGGAACGGGCCCCCGGTAGGGGACCCGCACGAACCGCTTCAGCCGTACCACGCTGGGCGCGGGGACGATCTGGCGTTCGCTGTGCAGGAAGGCGCCGGACTCCTCGATGCAGAGGGCCTTGTTCTCCAGGACGAGGACGAGTGCGCGGCGGAGCGGTACGACGCCCAGGGGCTCGTACGACGCGTTGAGGACCAGGACATGCGGCACGGATGCCTCCTATGGCGCCGGCGGCGCGTGGCTCGCGCCGGGACGAACTGCTCTCAGTCTCTCCTCATGCCTGGCCGGAGCGCCACCACGTTCCCGCGATCGCCGGGGGCGTGCCCGACGTGTTCCCGGCCACATCGGCATGTCTCCCGGGTATGTGCCCGGGTGAGGTCGGTCTCTCCCTCGAACAGGACAGCGGGACCCGGTCCGACGCCCCGTTAGTGTGGATGGCCTGCGTACGCGAAGCCTGGAGGTTGTCCCGTGTCCTGGTCCGTCCTGACGGCCGCCACCGAACCCGAGCCCATCCCGGTGACTCTGGACGAGGCGGCGGAGAAGGCCACCAACGCGGCGAGCTGGGTGGAGCAGAACTGGTCCACCTGGCTGAACACCGGTCTGCGGATCCTGCTGATCGTGGTCGTCGCCCTGCTGCTGCGGTGGGCCGTCCGCCGTGCCCTGACGAAGCTGATCGAGCGGATGAACCGCTCCGCCCAGGCGGTGGAGGGGACGGCGCTCGGCGGGCTGCTCGTCAACGCGGAGCGCCGGCGGCAGCGGTCCGAGGCGATCGGCTCGGTGCTGCGGTCGGTGGCGTCCTTCCTGATCCTGGGCACCGCGGGGCTGATGGTCCTGGGCGCCTTCGACATCGACCTGGCGCCGCTGCTCGCCTCGGCCGGTGTGGCCGGTGTGGCGATCGGTTTCGGCGCGCGGAACCTGGTGACGGACTTCCTCTCCGGCGTCTTCATGATCCTGGAGGACCAGTACGGCGTCGGCGACTCGGTCGACGCGGGCGTGGCCTCCGGCGAGGTCGTCGAGGTGGGGCTGCGGGTGACGAAGCTGCGCGGGATCGACGGCGAGATCTGGTACGTGCGCAACGGCGAGATCAAGCGGATAGGGAACCTCTCCCAGGGCTGGGCGACGGCGGCGGTGGACGTGACGGTCCGGCCGACCGAGGACCTGGACAAGGTGCGGGCCGTGATCGCCGCGGCGGGCGAGTCGATGGCCGAGGAAGAGCCGTGGAACGAGCGGCTGTGGGGCCCGGTGGAGGTGCTCGGTCTGACCGAGGTGCTCATCGACTCGATGACGATCCGGGTCTCGGTGAAGACCATGCCGGGCAAGAAGCTGGGCGTGGAGCGCGAGCTGCGGTGGCGGATCAAGCGGGGCCTGGACGAGGCCGGCATCCGGATCGTCGGCGGGCTGCCCGCTCAGGCGGAGGAGGTCGCGGCCGATCCGACGGCGGGCATGGCGGCCCCCTCGGTCTTCGCGAACGCCACCTCGCCGCAGTCGGCGGCGGCCACCCCGCTGCCGCGGCCGGACCTCGGCAAGTCCTGACCGCTCCCCCACCTCCCGGGCCTCGACGCCCCCGTCGGCAACGCTTCGGTCGCCGCCGGGGGCGTCTCGCGTTCCCGGGTATTGACGGGCCGGTGGCGGCCGTCCTACCGTCCTCCCACCGAATAGGAAACTTTCCTAACAGTGTGGTGGGGGAAACGGTGGCCGCCAGGCGCCACAATGGGCCCGACCAGCGTCGAAGGGCAGGTGCGAACGGCATGGCAGGCATCCAGGGAACCCCTGGCACCCCGCGCGTCCTGCGGGCCATGAACGACCGCGCCGCGCTCGACCTCCTCCTGGAGCACGGCACCCTCTCGCGGACCCGGATCGGCAAGCTCACCGGCCTCTCCAAGCCGACCGCCTCGCAGCTCCTCGCCCGCCTGGAGGCCGCCGGCCTGGTCCGCGTCACCGGCACCACCGAGGGCCGCCCCGGCCCCGGCGCCCAGCTGTACGCGCTCGACCCGACCGCCGGGTACGCCGCCGGGCTCGACGTCAACCAGCACCGCATCCGCGCCGCCGTCGCCGACATCACCGGCGCCGTCGCCGGCGAGTACGAGCTCCGCACCGGGGGCCGTACCGGGGACGGCGTGGTCCGGCAGGTCACCGCGGCCCTCGACGGGGCCGTCCGGGCCGCCGGGCTCGTCCCCGCCGACGTGCGGCGCCTGGTCATCGGCACCCCCGGCGCCTTCGACCCGGCCACCGGGCGGCTCCGGTACGCCTCCCACCTGCCCGGCTGGCACTCCCCCACCCTCCTGGCGGAGCTGGCCGCGGTCCTGCCCATGCCCTTCGAGTACGAGAACGACGTCAATCTGGTGGCCGTCGCCGAGCGGGCCCTCGGCGCCGCCCGCGGCCACGAGGACTTCGTCCTGCTGTGGAACGAGGAGGGCCTCGGCGCCGCCCTCGTCCTCGGCGGCCGGCTGCACCGGGGCTTCACCGGCGGCGCCGGCGAGGTCGGCTTCCTGCCGGTCCCCGGCACCCCGCTGGTCCGCCAGGTCGCCAAGGCCAACTCCGGCGGCTTCCAAGAGCTCGCCGGCGTCCAGTCGGTGCCCCGGCTCGCCCGCGCGGCCGGGCTCGACACCCCCGACCGCCCCTACGTGGCGGTGGCGACCGGACTGCTCGCCCGGGCCGCCGAGACCCCGGACGAGGGGCCGTACGCGGAGCTGCTCGACCGGTACGCCGAACGGCTCGCCACCGGTCTCGCCTCCCTCGTCGCCGTCCTCGACCCCGAACTGATCGTGCTGTCCGGAGACGTCCTCGTCGCCGGCGGCGAACCCCTGCGGGCCCGCGTCCAGGCCGAGCTCGCCGAACTCGCGGCCTCCCGCCCGCGGCTCGTCCTCACCGCCGTCCCCCGTGAACCGGTGCTGCGCGGCGCGCTGGAGAGCGCGCTGGCCACCACCCGCGACGAGGTCTTCGACACCTCCCGCTGACCCGCGTCACCACCCCTCCTTCCGCTCACCCCCTCCAGGGAGACATCGCCATGCCCGCACGCCCGCGCGCCGCCGCAGCCGCGCTCGCCGCCACCGCCTCGCTCGCCCTCTTCGCCACCGCCTGTACCGGCTCCGCGGGCGGAGCGGCCTCCGACGACCCCAAGGCCGAGACCACCCTGACCTTCTGGCACGGCTGGACGGCCCCCTCCGAGGTCAAGGCGATCGAGGAGAACGTCGCCCGGTTCACCAAGGCCCACCCGAACATCAAGGTGAAGGTCGTCGGCAACATCAACGACGACAAGCTCGGCCAGGCGCTGCGCGCGGGCGGCTCCGACGGACCCGACGTGGTGGCGTCCTTCACCACCGCCAACGTCGGCAAGTTCTGCCACACGGGCGCGCTCGCCGACCTGAAGCCCTTCATCGAGAAGGACGGGCTGGACCTCGACAAGGTCTTCCCGAAGGTCCTCCAGGACTACACGCAGTTCGAGGGCAAGCGCTGCACGCTGCCGCTGCTCTCCGACGCGTACGGGCTCTACTACAACAAGGACGCCTTCAAGGCCGCCGGCCTCGACCCGGAGGCGCCGCCGAAGACCTGGTCCGAGTTCACCCGGGTCGCCAAGAAGCTGACGAAGGCCAAGGGGGACTCGTACGAGCGGCTCGGCTTCATGCCGAACTACCTCGGCTACGAGACGGTCGTCTCCCACTACATGTCGCAGTGGAGCCACGGCGGCTACTTCGGCGCGGACGGCAGGTCGACGGTCGGCACCGACCCGGCGTTCGCCGAGATGATGACGTACCAGAAGTCGCTGGTGGACGCGCTCGGCGGCTTCCAGAAGCTGGACAAGTACCGCACCACCTTCGGCGACGAGTGGGGCGCCAAGCACCCCTTCCACACCGGCCAGGTCGCCATGCAGCTGGACGGCGAGTGGCGGCTGAACTTCATCAAGGAGGCCAAGGTCCCGTTCGAGGTCGGCGTCGCGCCGCTGCCGGTCGCCGACGACGAGGTCGCCGAGTACGGCAAGGGCTACCTCTCCGGCACGATCATGGGCATCGCGCCGCAGTCGAAGAAGCAGAACGCCGCCTGGGAGCTGGTCAAGTACATGACCACGGACACCGAGGCCGTAGTGGGCTTCGCCAACGCCATCGGCAACGTCCCCTCCACCCTGGAGGCCCTCAAGTCCCCGGACCTGAAGTTCGACGCCCGCTTCCAGACCTTCCTCGACATCGCCCGGCACCCGAAGTCCACCACCTCGGACGGCGCGGTGAACGGCTCCGCCTACCAGGACACCCTCCAGAAGTTCGCCCAGCGGTACGAGAAGGGCGAGGTCACCGACCTGAAGAAGGGCCTCGCCGAGACCGCCGCCCAGATCGACCGCGACATCGCCGCGGCGAAGTGACGGCCGGACACCGCCCATGAGCACGGACACCCTGCCCGCGACGGAGGCGGCCGCCCCGGCCGCCTCCGTCCCCGGGGCGCGCAACACGCTGCGGGCCAGACGCCGCCGCAACGCGCTGCGCACCCTGGCCTTCATGTCGCCGTGGCTGATCGGCTTCGGCTTCTTCTTCGCCTACCCGCTCGTCTCGACCGTCTACTTCTCGCTGATGAAGTACGACGGCCTCAACCCGCCCGAGTGGCGGGGCCTGGACAACTGGACGTACGTCTTCACGTCCTTCCCGCAGTTCTGGCCGGCCCTCCAGAACACCCTCTGGCTCTGCGTCGTCATGGTGAGCTGCCGGGTCGTCTTCGGCCTCGGCATCGGCCTGCTGATCACGAAGATCAAGACGGGCGCGGGGGTCTTCCGGACCCTCTTCTACCTGCCGTACCTGGCCCCGCCGGTGGCGGCGACGCTCGCCTTCGTCTTCCTGCTCAACCCCGGCACCGGGCCGGTCAACTCGCTCCTGGACGCCGTCGGCCTGCCCGCCCCCGCCTGGTTCAACGACGCGGACTGGGCCAAGCCGGCCCTCACCGTCCTCGCCGTGTGGGGCATCGGCGACCTCATGGTCATCTTCATGGCCGCCCTGCTCGACGTCCCCAAGGAGCAGTACGAGGCCGCCGAACTGGACGGCGCGAACGCCTGGCAGCGGTTCCGCCACATCACCCTGCCGAACATCTCGCCGATCATCCTCTTCGCCCTGGTCACCGGGGTCATCGGCGCGATGCAGTACTACACGCAGCCGATCGTGGCCGCCAAGGTCGCCTCGGGCAAGATGGGCGGCTCCGGCGAGACCTTCGTCCCCGGCTATCCGGACGACTCCACGCTCACCCTGCCGCAGCTCGTCCACAACCTCGGCTTCAGCCAGTTCAACTACGGTGCGGCCTGCGTGATCGCGCTCGTGCTCTTCGCCTTCTCCATGGCCTTCACCGCGCTGCTCATGCGCCGGCGCGGCGGCCTGATCGGCTCGGGTGACTGAACCATGACCCTGACCGCCCCCTCTCCGGGCGCCGCCGCGACGCGCGCCCGCCGCAAGGCCCTGCTGCACTGGATCGCCGTGCACTCCCTCGGGATCGCCGCGGCCCTCTTCTTCGTCCTGCCGTTCGTCTTCGTCGTCCTCACCTCGCTGATGAGCGACCAGCAGGCGCTCACCCGCGACCTCACCCCGAACACCTGGCACTTCGAGAACTACGTCAAGGTCTTCGAGACGCCCGGCTTCCTCACCTGGTGGAAGAACTCGCTGCTGTACGCGGGGCTCGGCACCGTCCTCGTCGTGGTGTCGTCGATCCCCGTCGCGTACGCGCTCGCCAAGTTCCGCTTCCGCGGCCGGCACCTGTCGCTGCTGCTCGTCATCTCGATGATGATGCTGCCGCCGCAGGTCGTGATCATCCCCATGTACCTGTTCTGGGCCAAGCAGATGGACCTCTCCGGTTCGCTGTGGCCACTGATCGTCCCGCTGGCCTTCGGGGACGCCTTCGCCGTCTTCCTGCTGCGCCAGTTCCTCCTCACCATCCCCGACGAGTACGTCGAGGCGGCCCGCATCGACGGCTGCGGCGAACTGCGCACCCTGCTGCGGATCGTGCTGCCGATGGCGAAGCCCGGCATCGCCGCCGTCGCCCTCTTCCAGTTCTTCTACTGCTGGAACGACTACTTCGGGCCGCAGATCTACGCCTCCGAGAACCCGGCCGCCTGGACGCTCAGTTACGGCCTGGAGTCCTTCAAGGGCGCGCACCACACCGACTGGAACCTGACCATGGCCGCGACCGTCCTGGTCATGGCCCCCGTGATCCTCGTGTTCTTCTTCGCGCAGAAGGCGTTCGTCGAGGGAGTCACCCTGACCGGAGTGAAGGGCTGATACGAGAATGAAACTCGCTGTCGTGGGGGGCGGTTCGACCTACACCCCCGAACTGATCGACGGATTCGCGCGGCTGCGCGACACCCTGCCCCTCACCGAACTCGTCCTCGTCGACCCGGCCGCCGACCGGCTCGACCTCGTCGGCGGACTCGCCCGCCGGATCTTCGCCAAGCAGGAGCACGAGGGGCGGATCACCACCACCACCGACCTCGACGCCGCCATCGAGGGCGCCGACGCCGTCCTCCTCCAGCTCCGCGTCGGCGGCCAGGCCGCCCGGAACCAGGACGAGACCTGGCCGCTGGAGTGCGGCTGCGTCGGCCAGGAGACCACCGGCGCCGGCGGCCTCGCCAAGGCGCTGCGCACGGTCCCCGTCGTCCTCGACATCGCGGAGCGGGTCCGGCGCGCCAACCCGGACGCCTGGATCATCGACTTCACCAACCCCGTCGGCATCGTCACCCGCGCCCTGCTGAAGGCCGGGCACAAGGCCGTCGGCCTGTGCAACGTCGCCATCGGCTTCCAGCGCAAGTTCGCGAAGCTCCTCGACGTGGCCCCGGCCGAGGTCCACCTCGACCACGTCGGCCTCAACCACCTCACCTGGGAGACCGGCGTCCGGCTCGGCGGCCCCGACGGCGAGGACGTGCTGCCCCGGCTGCTCGCCGAGCACGGCGACGCGATCGCCGCCGACCTGCACCTGCCGCGCCCGGTCGTGGACCGGCTCGGCGTCGTCCCCTCGTACTACCTGCGCTACTACTACGCGCACGACGAGGTGGTGGAGGAGCTGCGCACCAGGCCGTCGCGGGCCGCCGAGGTCGCCGCGATGGAGAAGGAACTCCTGGAGATGTACGGGGACCCGGCGCTCGACGAGAAGCCGGCGCTGCTCGGCAAGCGCGGCGGCGCCTTCTACTCGGAGGCGGCCGTGGACCTGGCGGCCTCGCTGCTGGGCGGCGCGGGCTCGCCGTACCAGGTGGTGAACACCTTCAACGCCGGCACGCTGCCGTTCCTGCCGGACGACGCCGTCATCGAGACGCAGGCGGCGGTCGGCCCCGGCGGGGCGGTGCCGCTGCCGGTCGCGCCGGTGGACCCGCTGTACGCCGGTCTGATCGCGAACGTCACGGCCTACGAGGACCTGGCGCTCGACGCGGCCCTGCGGGGCGGGCGGGAGCGGGTCTTCAAGGCGCTGCTCGCGCACCCGCTGGTCGGGCAGTACGCGTACGCCGAGGGCCTGACGGACCGGCTGATCGCGCACAACCGGGAGCACTTCGCGTGGGCGTGAACGGGGGGCTGCTCGCGATCGACGCGGGCAACAGCAAGACCGACGCGGCGGTCCTCGCGCCGGACGGGACGGTGCTGGGCGCGGCACGCGGCGGGGGGTTCCAGCCGCCGGTGGTGGGGGTGGCGGCGGCGGTCGACGGGCTGGCGGAGGTCGTGGGGCGGGCGGCGGCGGACGCCGGCGTCCCGCTGTCCTTCGCCCACGTCACCGCCTGTCTCGCCAACGCGGACCTGCCGGTCGAGGAGGCCGCGCTGGAGGAGGAGCTGCTGGGGCGGGGGTGGAGCCGTTCGGTACGGGTCCACAACGACACCTTCGCGATCCTGCGGGCCGGGCTCGACGAGCCGCGCGGGGTGGCGGTGGTCTGCGGGGCCGGGGTGAACTGCGTGGGCATGACCCCGGACGGGCGGACGGCCCGCTTCCCGGCGATCGGGAAGATCTCCGGGGACTGGGGCGGGGGCGGCGGGCTCGCCGACGAGGCCATGTGGTTCGCGGCCCGCGCCGAGGACGGCCGGGGCGAGCCGACGGAGCTGGCCCGGGCGCTGCCCGCGCACTTCGGCCTGGAGACGATGTACGCGCTGATCGAGGCCGTGCACCTGGGCCGGATCCCGCACGCGCGGCGGCACGAGCTGACGCCGGTGCTGTTCCGGGTGGCGGCGGGGGGCGACCCGGTGGCGCTGGCCCTGGTGCACCGGATGGCCGAGGAGGTCGTGGCGCTGTCGACGGTGGCGCTGCGGCGGCTCGGGCTCCTCGACGAGGAGGCGCCGGTGGTCCTCGGCGGCAGCGTGCTGGCCGCCCGGCACTCGCAGTTGGAGTCCCGGATCCTCGAACTCCTCGCCGAGCGGGCGCCGAAGGCGGCGGTGCGGTTCGTGACCGCGCCGCCGGTGCTCGGCGCGGGGCTGCTCGCGCTCGACGAGCGGGGTGGTGCGGAGCCGGGGGCGGCGGAGCGGCTGCGGGCGCACTACGCGGCCTGACGCGTGCCGGCGCCGGTGGGGCGTCTCCCGGACGGGAGGCGCCCCACGGGCATGTTCACCTGTTCGAGCGACCCCCGGAGACGGAACCGATCCGGGGTGGCCGGCGTATTCAGAGTGAAGGTCGTTCGAAGAGGGTTCGAGGCAGGTTCGAGAAGAGTTCGAAGCGGGTTCGAGGAGGGGAGCAGGGGGAGCAGGAGAGGGCGAGGAGGGGCCGAGGAGGGCCCGAGGAAGGATCGGGCGAGGGCGAGGAGGACGCGGACGGGCCGCGGAGGGGGCGGTGCGGGAGCGGTGAAGGGGGGCTCGCCCGGGGAAGTCCCGTGGGAGTGGGGCACGATAGGCACAAGATCGTGTCATTCCCGGTGTGCGGGCGGGCCGCCTGCGGCCATACTGCTCGCCGGGGTCGATCGACGTCGAGACCGAGGGGGAGGTCACGTGACACACCCGCCGAGCGCGCCCGCCGCGGCGCAGGGCCCGGCGCCCGCGCCCGCGCGGCCGGTGGTGCCGGGGCAGGTCTCGCGCGCCGCCGCCGGCGCCGCCCCGCCGCCCGCGCGGGGGGCGTGGGCCACCGGACGCGAGGTGCTGCGGGTCGCCGCGACGACCGAGCCGGGGCGGCTGCGGATCCTGGGGGCCGTCCTGGCGCTGCTGGTGCTGGTGCTGGGCACGGTTGCGGGCCTGGAGGCCGCCGACCGGACCTCCTCCGCCGAGGACGTCGTGGGGCGCAGCCAGCCGCTGAGCGCGGACGCCGCCGCGATCTACCGCTCGCTGGCCGACGCCGACTCGACGGCCGCGGCCGGCTTCCTCGCCGGGACACAGGAACCGGCCGAGTCCCGCGCCCGCTACGACCGGGACCTCGCCACCGCCTCCCGGCTCCTGGTGAAGGCCGCGGCCGGCACCGACGGTTCGGGCGAGTCGGCCCGCGAGATCACCGCCCTCAACGAACTGCTGCCGCGCTACGCCGGCCTGATCGAGCGGGCCCGGGCCGCCAACCGGCAGGGGCTGCCGCTGGGCGGCGCCTATCTGCGGTACGCCAACCAGGAGATGACGACCCGGCTGCTGCCCGCCGCCGAGCGGCTGTACGCGGCGGAGACCGCCCGGCTGCACCAGGACGACGACGACGCCCGCGCCTGGCCCCACCTGGCGCTCGGCGCCGGGGTGCTCGCCCTCGGCGCGCTGGTGTGGGCGCAGCGGCGGGAGTACCGGCGGACGAACCGGGTGTTCAGCCGGGGGCTGCTCGCCGCCACCGCCGCCTCCGTGGTGGTGCTGCTGTGGCTGACCGGGGCCCACGCCGCGGCCCGGGCCGGGCTCGGCGCCGCGCGGTCGGAGGGCCAGCAGTCCCTCCAGCTGCTCAACGAGGCCCGGATCAGCTCCCTCAAGGCCCGCGCCAACGAGAACCTGACGCAGGTCGCCCGGGGCGCGGTCCTCACCGAGGACGGCAAGAACGACAAGTACGAGGCCGAGTACGCGACGGGCATGGCCGCGCTCACCGACGCGCTCGGCCGGGCGACGCGGCTCGCCGACGACGAGGCGGGGCGGGCGCCGCTGGCCGAGGCCACCTCCCGGGCCGCCGAGTGGCGGAAGCGGCACGCCGCCGCGCGGGAGCTCGGCGAGGCGGGCGACTACCAGGCCGCCCTCGACCTGATCGTCGGGCCGAAGGGCGAGGCGGAGCCGAAGGAGTCGGCGGGCTGGTCCTTCGACCAGGTCGACGCGGCCCTGGAGCGCGCCCTCGCCCACGAACAGGCCGAGTTCACCCGCTCCGCGCGGGGCGCGGTGAACGCGCTGACCGGGCTGCCGGCGGGCGCGGCCGCGCTCGGCGCGCTGGGCGCGCTGGCCGCGGTGCTCGGCATCAACCGAAGACTGTCGGAGTACCGGTGAGAGGGGGCGGGATGGCACACGACGGCGAGCCGGCGGCGCGACGGGCGGCCCGGCGGCTGCGGGGCTGGGGCGGCGTGGCCGCGATGGGCGTGGCCTGCGCGCTCACCGCCTCCCTGACCCTGCTGCCGCTGAGCCGGGAGGCGGGGGGCGCGGCGGCGCCCGCCGGCCCCTTCGGGGCGGGCCCGGGGGTGGGCACCGGCCTCCAGGTCAAGGCCGACACCTGCGAGCGCCCGGAGGCCAGTCTGCGGCCCTCGACCGCGGACGGGGCCTCGGTCGCGGCGATCAAGCAGCGGGGCAAGCTGATCGTCGGCGTCGACCAGTCCAGCTACCGCTGGGGCTTCCGCGACCCGGAGACCGGCACCCTGGAGGGCTTCGACATCGCGCTGGCCCGGGCCATCGCCGGGGACCTCCTCGGCAGCGAGGACGCGGTCGTCTTCCGGACCGTGCCCACCAACCAGCGGATCGCGGCCCTCGACAGCGGCAAGGTCGACCTCGTGGTCCGCACGATGACGATCAACTGCAAGCGGATCAAGCAGGTGGCGTTCTCCACCGCCTACTTCCGGGCCGGACAGCAGGTGCTGGCGCCGAAGACCTCCCCGATCACCGGCTACGACGCCTCGCTGAAGGGCCGCCGGGTCTGCACCGCCGAGGGCTCCACGGCCTACGAGGCGCTGGAGGAGCGGTCCTTCGGCGCCGTCTTCGAGGACGAGGGCGACGGCACCCCCGCCGACCGGAACCTGCTGACCGTGCCCAACCAGCTGGACTGCCTGGCCCGGCTCCAGATGGGCGAGGTCGACGCGATCGTCACCGACAACGCGCTGGCGGCCGGCCAGGCCGCGCAGGACCCGGCGGTGGAGCTGAAGGGGAAGCCGTTCACCGAGGAGTACTACGGGGTGGCGGCGAAGCTGGGCAACGACGACCTGGTGCGCCGGGTCAACAAGGTCCTGGAGGACTACCGGAAGGGCCGCTGGCAGGAGGCGTACGGGACCTGGCTGGAGGCGGGGCTCGGGAAGGCCGGGCCGCCCGCCCCGCTGTACCGGTAGAGCCCGTGCGCAGGTGGAGCCCGCTGGACGAGCAGAAGGAGATGAGGAGAGCGATGGGCGTCGCGGGACCCCCCGGTCCGGTGATGGACCGGGACGAGGTGGACCGTGCGCTGGCGCGCCTCGGCGCGGAGCACAAGGCGGTCGAGGACTCGCTCCTCGCGCTCCAGGACCACGCCGGGCGGCGGCTCCTCGAAGGGGCCGCGCTGACCGGCACCACCCGGGAGCGCTGGGCGTCGACGGAGCGGACCATCACCGTGCTCTGGAGCTGCTTCGACGCCTACACGGCGGCGCTGCGGGAGGCCCGGGAGCTGCGGGCGCGGCGCAAGTGGCCGAACCGGGAGGAGCTGGCGGAGCTGACCGAGCGGCTGTGCGGCGAGGCCGTGCACGTGCCCGGAGGCGCCGGCGAGGAGGCGCTGCTCGCCGAGCGGTTCACCCTCGACGGGCTGGTGCGGCGGATGAACGAGCTGTACGCGGCCTCGCTCGACGTGGTGGTGACGGCGGACGCCGTGTGGTCGGCGCTGCCCGCGCGGATAGACCTCCTCGCCGCCGAGCTGGGCCGGACCCGTTCGCTGGCGCACTCGGTCGGGGTGCGGCCGGGCGAGCACCCGGCCGGTGACGCGCTGGAGGCGATCACCGCCGAGCTGACGGAGCTGCGGGAGTCGGTGGTCACCGACCCGCTGGCCTACTGGCGCCCGGCCGGGGGCAGTTCGGCGCCGGGCGGCGGCCGGCCGGACACCGCGCGGTACGACCGGGCGGCGCTCGCCCTGGAGGACGTGCGGCGGGAGATCGAGGCGGTCCTCGCGGTCCGGCAGGACTCCGAGGAGCGGCTGCTGCGGCTGCGGGACGTGCTGTCCCGGGCGGACCGGACCCTCGCCGAGGCGCGGGTGGCGCGCGGCGAGGTGCTCGCGAAGATCGCCGCCTCCGAGGTGCCGGCCGTGAGCGGCCCGCCGACGGCGCTCCAGGAGCGGCTCCAGGCCGCCGCCGACCACCGCCGGCACGCCCGGTGGCACCGGCTCTCGCCGCTGCTCGACGCGCTGGAGCGGGAGGCCGAGGAGGAGCTGCTGCGGGCCCGCGACTCGCTGACGGCGGTGACGGCGCCGCTCGCGGTGCGGGCGGAGCTGCGCGGCCGGCTCGACGCGTACCGGGCGAAGGCGACCCGGCTCGGCGGGGCGGACGACCCGTTCCTGACCGAGCGGTACGACACGGCGCGCCGGATGCTGTGGAGCGCGCCCTGCGACCTGCGGGCGGCGGAGCAGGCCGTGCTGCGCTACCAGCGGGCGGTGGCGGACCTGGCGTCCGGCCCGTCGGAGACGGGAGGACGACAGTGGTGAGCGGCCGGGCGGGGAAGTGTCAGCGGCCCACGTGCGAGGGCGCGTACGAGGACGTGGGCGGCGGCGAGCTGTACTGCGACACCTGCGGCCTCGCGCCGGTGGTGGCGCCCAGCGGGCACCTCCAGGCCAACCCGACCGGGGTCGCGGTGCCGGGGAAGCGCGGCACGGGCGCGGGCTTCGGGACGCCGTCCGAGGCGGCGGGCTGGGGACCCGACTCGTCGTCGGCGCGCAGCGGTTCGCGGGCGTCCGCGCGGGCCTCGTCCCGCTCCTCGTCCTCGCGCCGCTCGGTCTCCGGACGCCTTTCGCGGTCGCTGTCGGGGCGGGCCACCGGCCGTTCGGTGTCGGTGCGCAGCTCCGGTTCGGCCGGCGAGCGGTCGGCCCGCAAGCGGCTCGGCGCGGGGCTCGTCACGATCCCGGAGGTGCCGCGCCCCGACCCGCGCGCCGCGGTGATGGCCGACCCCGAGGTGCCGGAGCGGAAGCGATTCTGCTCCCGGTCCGACTGCGGGGCGCCGGTGGGGCGTTCGCGCGGCGACCGGCCGGGCCGCACCGAGGGCTTCTGCACCTCGTGCGGGCACCCGTACTCCTTCGTGCCGAAGCTGCGGGCCGGGGACGTGGTGCACGGGCAGTACGAGGTGGCCGGCTGCCTCGCCCACGGCGGCCTCGGCTGGATCTACCTCGCCGTCGACCGGGCGGTCTCCGACCGGTGGGTGGTCCTCAAGGGCCTGCTCGACACCGGCGACCAGGACGCCATGGCGGCGGCGATCTCGGAGCGCCGCTTCCTCGCCGAGATCGAGCACGCCAACATCGTCCGGATCTACAACTTCGTCGAGCACCTCGACCCGCGCACCGGCTCCCTGGACGGCTACATCGTCATGGAGTACGTCGGCGGCAAGTCGCTCAAGGAGATCGCCAACGACCGGCGGACCCCGGAGGGCCGGCGCGACCCGCTGCCGGTCGAGCAGGCGTGCGCGTACGGCATCGAGGCGCTGGAGGCGCTGGGCCACCTGCACAGCCGCAACCTGCTGTACTGCGACTTCAAGGTGGACAACGCCCTCCAGACGGAGGACCAGCTCAAGCTCATCGACATGGGCGCGGTCCGGCGGATGGACGACGACGAGTCGGCGATCTACGGCACGGTCGGCTACCAGGCGCCGGAGGTCGCCGAGGTCGGCCCCTCGGTCGCCAGCGACCTGTACACGGTGGCCCGCACGCTCGCCGTGCTCACCTTCGACTTCCAGGGCTACACCAACGTCTTCGCGGCCTCGCTGCCGGAGCCGGAGCACATCGAGGTCTTCCGGCGGTACGAGTCGTTCTACCGGTTCCTGGTACGGGCCACCGACCCGGACCCGGCGCGCCGCTTCGCCTCCGCCGAGGAGATGGCGGAGCAGCTGACCGGGGTGCTGCGGGAGGTCGTCGCCCTCCAGTCGGGGCGGCCCCGGCCCGCGCTCTCCACCCTCTTCGGCGCGGAGGTGCGGGTCACCGACACCGTGCTCTTCGCGGAGGACTCCGGGGACGTGTCGGTGCTCGGCGCCCGGCGCACCGGCCGGGCCCGGCGCTCCGCTCCCCCGGCCGCCACGGGCGTGCCGGCCGGGCAGGGCCTCGGCTCGCTGCTCGCCCCGCTCGACGTGGCGGCGACCGCGCTGGCGCTGCCGGTGCCGCGGGTGGACCCGGCGGACGCCAACGCCGGTTTCCTCGCCGGTCTGCAGGCCGCCGCCCCCGCCGAACTCCTCGGGGCGCTGCGGGCCGCGCCCGCCGACACCCCCGAGCTGCGGCTGCGCGCCCTGCGGGCCCAGCTCGACCTGCGGGATCTGGTCTCGGCCGGGCAGACGCTGGGCGCCCTGGAGCAGTGGGACGCGGACGACTGGCGGGTGGTGTGGCACCGGGGCGTGGCCTCGCTGGTGAGCGGCGACCTGACGCACGCGGCGCTCGCCTTCGACGCGGTCTACGACGCCTTCCCCGGCGAGCCCGCGCCCAAGCTGGCGCTCGGCGTCTGCGCGGAGGTGCTCGGCCAGCTCGACAACGCGGCCGAGTACTACCACCTGGTGTGGACGGCCGACCCCGGTTTCGTGAGCGCCGCCTTCGGGCTCGCCCGGGTGCGGCTGGCGGCCGGGGACCGGACGGGGGCGGTCGCCGCCCTCGAATCCGTACCGGAGTCCTCCATCCACTACACGGCGGCCCGGGTCGCGGCCGTCCGGGCGCGGCTGCGGCGGCGCCCGGCGCACGAGCCGCTCGGCGCCGACCTGACCGCGGCCGCCGCGCAGGTCTCGGCGCTCGGCGGCTTCGGCCTCGACCCGGTGCGCCGGGAGCGGTTGTCGGCGGAGGTGCTCGGTACGGCCCTGGACTGGGTACTCTCCGGGAGTCCCGGTGCCGCGCCGGGCGGCGGGGAGCCGCTGCTCGGGAGCGCGCTGGACGAGAACGGGCTCCGCTTCGGCCTGGAGCGCGCCTACCGGGTGCTGGCCCGGCTCGCCCAGCGGGGCGAGGAGAGGATCGAACTGGTGGAGCGGGCCAACCGCTACCGCCCCCGGACGTGGGTGTGAGGATGTCCCAGAAGCCCCAGCCGCCGTCGCACGGACTCGCCGCCTGCCCGAATCCGGAGTGCGGCGAACCGGTCGACCCGAGGGACCGCTACTGCGGGGCCTGCGGATACGACCTGTCGGCCGCCGCGGAGCCGCCGCCCGGGCAGGACCGGCCGACGATGCCGATCGCCGCGCCCGTCTGGCCCGAGGCGCCGCCCCGGGACCCCGGCTCGCTGTCGACGATGACCCAGCACCCCGGCGACCTGCCGGGGACGGACTCGGGCGGGCGGGACCTGCCGACGGTGCCGGTGGCCGTGCCCCCGGCGGGGCCCGGCACCGGTCCGGTGCGGACCGACGGGCCGGTGCCGCCGCGCGGGGAGACCGTGCGGGGCGGCGGCGACTTCGAGCTGGCCGCGCCCGACCCGCGGGCGGCCGTGCGGGCGGAGCCCGCCGCCGAGGCGTCCGGCGACGTGCCCGAGGGGATCTGCGTGGCCTGCCGGGCCGGGCGGGTCGACGGGGACGGCTACTGCGAGAACTGCGGGCACGCCCAGCCCCGGGAGCGCGACCACATGGAGCGGGAGCTCGGCGGCGTCGCCGCGGTCAGCGACCGCGGGCTGCGCCACCACCGCAACGAGGACTCGTTCGCGGTCGTCGAGACGGCCCTGCCCGGCGGCCGGCCGGCCACCGTCGCGATCGTCTGCGACGGCGTCTCCTCCGCCCACCGCCCCGACGAGGCGTCCGCCGCCGCGGCCCGCGCCGCGGGCCGGGTGCTCGACGAGGCCCTGCCCCGCGGCACCCACCCGCAGCAGGCCATGCACGAGGCGATCGTCGCCGCCGCCGAGGCCGTCACCGCCCTGGCCCGCACCGGCGGGCCGGAGGACGGGGGCGCCGACTCCCTCCACGGCGGCAACTCCCCCGCCTGCACCATCGTCGGCTCCGTCGTCACCGACGACCTGCTCGTCATCGGCTGGGTCGGCGACAGCCGCGCCTACTGGGTGCCCGACGACCGCACCGCGCCCGCCGCCCGGCTCACCGAGGACGACTCCTGGGCCGCCCAGATGGTCAAGGCGGGCCTGATGAGCGAGGAGCAGGCGTACGCGGACGAGCGCGCCCACGCCATCACCGGCTGGCTCGGCGCCGACGCGTACGAACTGGAGCCGCACACCGCCGCGTTCAAGCCGGACCGGCCGGGGGTCGTCGTGGTCTGCACGGACGGGCTGTGGAACTACGCGGAGGCCGCCGAGGCGATGGCGCGGGCCGTCCCCGCCGACGCGGCGCTCCGGCCGCTGCACGCGGCGCGGGTCCTCGTCGGCCACGCCCTCGACGGCGGCGGACACGACAACGTCACGGTCGCGCTGACGCCGTTCGTCCCGCCGCCCGCGGGGGCAGGCTCCTCCTGACGCCCCGTCACCCGCCGTCCCCGTCCCGCCCGCACCACCGCCGAGGAGCCGAAACCAGATGGCGAACTTCGCCAAGCCGTCCGTGCCGCAGTTCTCGGTGGACGTCTACCAGAACGAGTACCTGCCGGACGGCGGGCGGGACGTGGACGCGATCGTCACCGTCACGGCGACCGGCGGCGGCACCAGCGGCGCGGCGGGCGTCCCGGCCGGGGGCCCCGCCGGTGTGGTGATCATGGTCGACCGTTCGGGCTCCATGGACTACCCGCCGGCCAAGATGGCGGGCGCCCGGGCCGCCACCGCCGCCGCGATCGACACCCTCCGCGACGGCACCTCCTTCGCCGTCGTCGCCGGCAACCACACCGCCCTCCCGCTCTACCCGGCGCACGGGCGGCTCGCCGTCGCGGGCGCCCGGACCCGCGCCGAGGCCAAGGAGGCGCTGGAGCGGCTGACCGCCGACGGCGGGACCGCGATCGGCACCTGGCTGCGGCTCGCCGGCGCCCTGCTCGACGGCGAGGACCTCGCCATCCGGCACGGCGTGCTCCTCACCGACGGGCGCAACGAGCACGAGGCCCCCGAGGCGCTGCGGGCCGCGCTCGACGCCTGCGCGGGCCGCTTCACCTGCGACGCGCGGGGCGTCGGCACCGACTGGGAGGTCAAGGAGGTCACCGGGATCGCCGCGGCGCTGCTCGGCTCCGCCGACATCGTCGCCGACCCGGCCGGGCTCGCCGCCGACTTCACGGCCATGATGGAGAACGTCATGGGCAAGGGCGTCGCCGACGTGGCGCTGCGGCTGTGGACCCCGGTCGGCGCGGAGGTCGTCTTCGTCAAGCAGGTCGCGCCGGCGGTCGCCGACCTGACCGGCCGGCGGACCGACGCCGGGCCGCGCGCCGGGGACTACCCGACCGGCTCCTGGGGCGACGAGTCCCGCGACTACCACGTGCGCGTCCGGGTGCCGGCGAACGCGGTCGGCCAGGAGATGCTCGCCGCCCGGGTCTCCCTCGTCGTCCCCGACCCGCTGGGCGGCGACGCCCGGCCGGTGTCCCAAGGACTGGTACGGGCCGTGTGGACGCACGACGTGGCGATGACCACGGCGATCAATCCGCAGGTCGCGCACTACACGGGCCAGGCGGAGCTCGCGGACGCCATCCAGCAGGGCCTGGACGCCCGCAAATCGGGCGATCAGGACGGAGCGACGGCGAAACTGGGCCGCGCGGTGCAGCTGGCGGCGGCCTCCGGGAACGCGGATACCGCGAAACTCCTTTCGAAGGTGGTGGACGTGGTCGACGCGGCGGCGGGTACTGTGCGGTTGAAGGCGAAGGTCGCGGAGGCGGACGAGATGACACTCGAGACCCGTTCCACCAAGACCGTTCGCGTCAAGAGGTAGCCCGGCCCGCCGGGCCGGACGACGAGAGGGGGAAGCACCGACATGCCGACCTGCCCGAACGGACACCAGTCGGTCTCCGACGACTGGTGCGAGGTCTGCGGACACCGCATGACCGGGGCGGGTGCGCCGGCGGGTGCCGTACCGCCGCCTCCCCCGCCGCCCCCCGGCCCCCCGGCCCCGCCCGGCCCCCCCGGCCCGCCGCCGCCCGCCTACGGCTACCCCCACCCGAACACGCCCCCCGGCCCGGGCAACCCCGGCGCCCCTGGCGGCCCCGGCCGCCCCGGCTTCCCTGACGGCCCCGGTGGCCCGGGCGGCCCCGGTGGCCCCGGGTTCTCCGGCGGCCCGGGCGGGCCCGGCCGATCCGGCTTCCCCGACGGACCCGGTGGGGCCGGTGGCCCTGGCGGGCCCGGCTTCCCCGACGGACCTGGGGCTCCGGGTGGCTCCGGCGTACCCGGAGCTCCGGGCAACGACAGTGCCCCGGGCGGTCCCGGCCGCCCCGGTTTCCCTGACGGTCCCGGCGGCCCGGGTGGCCCGGGTGGCCCCGGTGGTCCTGGCTTCCCCGGCGCCCCGGGCGGTTCCGGCGCGCCCGGCGGCCCGGGTGGTCCCGGCTTTCCCGGCGCCCCGGGTGGCCCCGGTGCGCCCGGCGGCCCCGGCCGACCCGGCTTCCCTGACGGTCCCGGCGGAGCCGGTGGCCCGGGCGGACCTGGCTTCCCCGGCGGCCCCGGCGGCCCGGGCGGTCCCGGTGCGCCCGGCGGCCCCGGTCGCCCCGGCTTCCCCGACGGTCCCGGCGGAGCCGGTGGCCCGGGTGGTCCCGGGTTCTCCGGTGGGCCCGGCGGCCCGAACGGCTCCGGTCGGCCCGGCGCCCCGGGTGGCCCCGGCGCGCCCGGTTTCCCTGATGCTCCCGGCGGTCCCGGCGGTGCCGGTGGCCCCGGCTTTTCCGGTGCTCAGGGCGGCCCCGGGTTCTCCGGTGGGCCCGGTGGTCCCGGCCCCGGTGCCGGGTACCCCGGTGCCCCGGGAGCTCCTGGTGCCCCCGGCGGTCCCGGCGCGGGCAACGGTCCCGGCTTCCCCGGCGGTCCCGGTGCCCCGGGCGGCCCCGGCGCGCCCGGCGGCTCGGGCGGCCCCTCGTTCCCGGGCGGACCCGGTGGACCCGGCGGACCCGGTGGTCCCGGTCGTCCTGGTGATCCCGCCCACGCAGGCGGCCCCTCGTTCCCCGGCGGCCCCGGCGCGCCCGGCGGCCCCGGTGCCCCGGGTGGGCCCGGCATGTCCGGCCGTCCCGGTGGGCCCGGTGGGTTCGGGGTCGGGGGGGATCCGAATGCGACCGCGCAGGCGGAGCTGTGTCCGCAGTGTCGTACGCCGCGGGAGCACATGGCGCCGTACTGCGAGGAGTGCCGCTGGAACTTCCTGACGGGGACGGCGACCTCGTACACGCCGATCGCGCCGGCTCCGCAGCCGAACCGGCCCGCGGGGGCGAACCCGCCGCCGGGGTTCCCGGCGCCTCCGGCGCCTCCGGGGCCCGGGGGGCAGGACCCGTTCGGGTACCACGACTCGCGGCCTTCGCAGGTGAACCGGCCGGCAGAGCCGCTGGGGGCCAAACCGACCCACCACCAGGCACCGCCGCGCCCGCAGCCGCGCGCCGCCGACGACGACTGGGTGCTCTCCCCGCCGTCCCAGGCCCAGCCGCCGCAGGCCCCGCAGCCGCCGCAGGCCCCGCGGGGGTGGACCGCCCACGTCGGGCCGGACCGCGACTACTTCATGGCGATGATGCGCCGCAGCGGGCCGGAGGCCGCGGGGCTCAACCTGCCCGCGTACGCGCCGCCGAAGCAGGTGCCGCTCCAGGGCAACCAGGTCTCCATCGGGCGCCGCCGGCACTCCACCGGCGAGTCCCCCGACATCGACCTGGCGGTGCCGCCGGAGGACCCGGGCGTCTCGCACCAGCACGCCGTGCTCGTGCAGCAGCCCGACGGCTCGTGGGCGGTGGTGGACCAGAACTCCACCAACGGCACCACGGTCAACGGCGGCGAGGAGCCGATCCAGCCGTACGTGCCCGTCCAGCTCCAGGACGGCGACCGGGTGCACGTCGGCGCCTGGACGACGATCACCGTCCGGCGCGGCTGAGCCGACCGGCCGGCACCCGTCCCGGGAGGGCCGGAGGTCCTAGACCTCCGGCCCTCGTCCGGTCCGTCTGAGACGATGGACGGGTGAACGAGATTTCCGGGGACGAGACGGTGCGGGAGCAGACCTTCTACGAGCAGGTCGGCGGCGAGGAGACGTTCCGCCGCCTGGTCCGGCGCTTCTACGAGGGCGTCGCCGAGGACCCGTTGCTGCGCCCGATGTACCCCGAGGAGGACCTCGGCCCCGCCGAGGAGCGGTTCGCGCTCTTCCTGATGCAGTACTGGGGCGGCCCCGGCACCTACAGCGAGCGCCGCGGCCACCCCCGGCTGCGGATGCGGCACGCCCCCTTCGCGGTCGACCGGGCCGCGCACGACGCCTGGCTCCGCCACATGCGCGCCGCCCTCGACGACCTCGCCCTCGCGCCGGAGCACGACGCCCAGTTGTGGCGCTACCTGACGTACGCGGCGGCCTCGATGGTGAACACCGCGGGCTGAACCCGCCCCGCCCGCCCCGCCCTCCCGTGAGGTCCGGACCACTCCGCGCCACCGGATGAACACATTCCGGGGACCGCTCACCGGATAACGGTCACGATCGCATCAAGGTCGGTGCGCAAGCGGTTTCCAGCGACCCGTGGCCGATGAAAGCATTCCCAGAACGTTTCGAGGGTTCGACAGCGTCCAGGGGTGCGCGGACGCGCGTGGAGCGGCCAGGGGGATGGGTGACGGGGTTCGTACTTCTGCGCGTCAGGGCTCACCGGCTGCTGCTGGGCGCCGCACTGCTGGCCGTCGTCCTGACCACGACGGTGCTCGCGGCCCTCGCCGGGTTCTCCGGCTCCATCGGGGACGCGGCGCTCCAGGCCGGGCTGCGTGACCGCTCGGCCCACGCCGCCACCCTGCGCGTCTCCGGGCAGGTGCCGCCCGAGCGGCGGGCCGCCGCCGACCGGGCCGTGACGGAGGGCGCCCGGCGCACCTTCGACGGACTGCCCGTCACCGTACGGCGCCTGGAGACCTCGGGGCGGTACGGGCTGCCCCGCCCGCTCCGGCCGCCCGGGGCCCGCGACGGCGACCCCGATCTGACGTACTTCGCGGCGCTCGACCGCTCCCGGCTCGCCCTGGTCCGCGGCGCCTGGCCGACGGCCGCCCGCCCCGGCGGCGTCCTGGAGGCGGCGCTGCCCGAGGAGGCGGCGAAGCGGCTGCGGACCGGTCCCGGCACCGTCCTCGACCTCACCGACCGGCTCACCGAGAAGAAGGTGCGGGCCCGGATCACCGGCGTCTACAAGGCGGTCGACCCCGCCGACCCCTACTGGCTGCTCGACGAGACCGGCGGGCTCGGCGTGCGGACCGTCTCCTTCACCACGTACGGCCCGCTGCTCGCCGACCCCTCGGTCCTCGCCTCCGGCACGCTCGCGGCCGGCGGGACCGCCTGGCTCGGCACCGCCGACTTCTCCCGCCTCGACACCGGCGGCATCGCGTCCCTGCGCGAGGCGGCGACCCGGGAACCGGCCCGGCTGCTCGCCGACACCACGGCCTTCGGGACGACGGTCGACGTCGCCACCGGTCTGCCGACCGTCCTCGCCCAGACCGAACGCGCCCTCGCCGTCTCCCGCTCCACCCTCCTCGTCGTCGCCGTCCAGCTGGTGATGCTCGCCGCCTACGCGCTGCTGCTCGTCGCCCGGCTGCTGAGCACCGAACGCTCCGGCGAGACCGCGCTGCTGCGCGCCCGCGGCGGCTCCCGGCGCCGGATCGCCGGGCTCGCCGGCGCCGAGGCGCTGCTCCTCGCACTGCCCGCCGCACTCCTCGCCCCGCTACTCACCGGCCCGCTGACCCGGCTCTTCGCCGAGCGGTCCGCGCTCTCCTCGCTCGGGGTGCGGCTCGACACCTCGCCCGGCGCGACGGTCTGGCTGGTCTCCGCGGGAGTGGCGCTGGCCTGCGCGGCGGCCGTCGTCGCCCCCGCGCTCGCCGCCCGGGACGGCGACGCCGTCTCGCTGCGCAGGGCGCGCGGCGGCACCCTGCCGTGGCCGGTGCGGGCGGGCGCGGACCTCGCGCTGCTGCTCGTCGCCGGCATCGCGCTCTGGCAGCTCCAGCGGCAGCCGGAGGCCGCCGCCGACGGCTCCTCGGTCGACCCGGTGCTCGTCGCGGCGCCCGCGCTCGCGCTGCTCGCCGGCACCGTCCTGACGCTGCGGCTGCTGCCGCCCGCCGCGAAGCTGGCCGAGCGGCGGGCCGCCGGCGGCCGGGGCCTGTCGGCCGCCCTGGCCGGCTGGCAGTTCAGCCGCCGCCCGCTGCGCGGCGCCGGCCCGGTGCTGCTGCTGGTCCTCGCGGTGGCGATGGGCATGCTGGCGATCGGCCAGAGCAACTCCTGGGAGCGGTCGCAGCACGACCAGGCCGACTTCCGGGCCGGCACGGCGGTGCGGGTGCTGGGCGTCGGCCCCGGCGACCCGGTCCGGACCGCGCGGCTCGCCGCCGTCCCCGGGGTGCGGGAGGTCGCGCCGGTCTTCCGGACCGACATGGACGTCGCCGGCCGCAACGCGACCGTCCTCGCCGCCGCCACCGGCCGGCTCGGCTCCGGTCTGCTGGCGCGGGAGGACCTGGCGGGCGGCACGCCCGCAGGACTGCTCGCCCCGCTCGCGCCGAAGAGCGGCCCCCGCCCCGGGTTCGCGGTGCCGAAGGACAGCCGCGCGGTCGTCGTCGGCCTGCGCGGCGAGGCGCCGCCCGGCACCTCCGACGCGAGGATCACGCTCGTCCTGGAGGACGGGTACGGGGTCGCGTACCGGCAGTACGCGGGGCGGCTGCCCGCCGACGGCCGCACCCACCGGCTGACGCTCGACCTCGCGGGGCTGACCGCCGACGGCACCCGCCCCGGCACCGGCTTCGTCCTCACCCACATCGAGCTCGCCGCCGACTTCTCCGAGGGCGAGGACCGCGCGCAGGCCCTCCACGTCGACCTGCTCGGCACCACCGGGGCGGACGGGGCGCTGCGCGCCGCCGACCCGGCGCGCGAACTGGCCCGCTGGACCGCCGCCGCGGAGCAGACCGCGGAAGGCCGCCAGCAGGACCCGACGCCGCTGGTGCCGGCGGCCGGGACCCCCGCGGCCGGCGGCGGAGCGGCGCCCCTCACCGTCCGGTACGGGCTGGCCGGCTCCTTCTCCCGCCCCTTCGCTCCCCCGGTCGAGCGCTACTCGGTGCGGCTGTCCGCGCCCGTGGGGGAGCGGCCCGGCCGCGTCCCGGCGATCGCCTCCGCCGCGTTCATGGCGGCGTCCGGGGCGAAGCCGGGCGACCCCGTCCAGCTCTCGCTCGGCGGCCGCCGGGTCGACGCCGTCGTCACCCGGGTCGTGCCGGACCTGCCGACCACCGGGACCTCGGGCCGGACCACCGACGCGGAGGCCGCCGGCGGCGTCCCGGGGGACGGCGGCGGCGTGCTCGTCGACCTGACGACCGTCAACCGGTTCCTGACCACGGCCGACACGGCGGCGCCGGCCGACCCGACGGCGTCGGTGGCGCCCACCGAGTGGTGGCTGACCCCCGAGCCCGGCCGGGCCGACGCCGTCGCGCGGACGCTGCGCGAACGCGCCGACGACGAACCCGGCGAGATCGTCGTCCGCGACGCGATCGCCGGCGACCTGCTCGGCGACCCGCTGGGCGCGGGCCCCAACACCGCGCTGATGGCGGTGGCGGCCGCCGCCGCGGCGCTGGCCGCGGTCGGCTTCGCGGTCGGCTCGGCCGGTTCCGTACGGGAGCGGGCCGCCGAGTTCGCGATTCTGCGGGCCCTCGGCGCCCCGCGCCGCCGGCTCGCCCGGCTCCTCGCCGCCGAACAGGGCGTCCTGATCGGGGTGGGCCTGCTGGTGGGCACCGCCCTCGGCGCCCTGCTGGCCCGGGTGGTCGTCCCGCTGGTGGTGCTCACCGGCCGGGCCACCCGGCCCGTGCCGCCGGTCCTGGTCGAACTGCCGCTCGGCGAGGTGGCCCTGCTCCTCGCCGGAGTCGCCGCCCTGCCGCTGGCGGTCGTCGCGGGCATCGCCCTGCGCCGCAACGACCCGGCGGTGTCCCTGCGCCACCAGGGAGACAACTGATGTCCGACGTCCCGCGCGAGGAGTCCCGCCCGATGCAGCCCGCAGGCGAGTCCCCCGACCCCCGGCCCGCGCCCCCGGCGGCGGGCGGCGGGTCCGAGAAGCCCCGCGGCCGGGCCGTCGCGCCCTGGGTGCGGACCCGGCTGCGGGCCGCGCCCGGCGCCGCGGCCGGACTCGCGCTGCTGGTGTTCGTCACCGCGCTGCTCGCCGCCGCGCTGCCGCGGGTGGTGGACGGGTACGAGACGGAGGGGCTGCGGCACGGCATCCGTACCGCCCCCGCCCACCGCTCCATGGTCGAGATCACCTTCCCGCTGGTCCACGGCTCCACGGTCGCGCCGGAGTCGCTGCGGGAGGACCAGGAGGAGCTGCGGGAGCTGCTGCCCGCGCCGCTGCGCACCGACCGCGGGCAGACCGTGCACGGCATCCGGACGATGCTCCGGGTCCAGGGGCTCGACCCCTGGCTGCCCAAGCCGGACAACGAGGCCCCGGAGTTCTCCCTCGCCTCGCCCTCGGACCTCGCCGCGCACTCCGCCCTGCGCCGGGGCCGGATGCCCGCCGGCAGCCCGGAGCGGCCGGAGGCCGCGGTGACGGCGGCGACCGCCAAGTCGCTCGGGATCAAGCCCGGTTCCGTCGTGCACGTGCCGGGCATCAGCGGCGAGGCGATCGGCATCACCGTCACCGGCGTCGTGGAGCCGCGCGACCCCCGGCGGCCGTACTGGGTCGTGGAACCGCTGCTGCGGGCCCCCGTCCTCGCGCTGAAGCCGGACCCGACGCAGCTCACCTACTACTGGCAGGCCGGTCTCCTCCTCTCCCCGGAGTCGGGGTCCGTCCTCGCCTCCACCACGGGCAGCCCGGAGGTCTACTGGCGCTTCCCGCCGCTCGCCGACCACCTCACCGCCCGGGACGCCGAGCCGCTCGCCGCCGCCCTCGGCTCGCTGACCGGCGGCCCCGCCCGGGTGGCGGCCACCAAGGTCACCGGCCCCACCGGCCAGATCTTCACCGGTCTCGACGACGTCGTCGCCGCCCACCGGGCGGCCGGCGACGCGATCTCGCCCGTCGTCGCCGTCGCCGTCTTCGGCATCGGCGCGGTCGCGGCGGTCGTCGTCGCCATGACCGGCGGGCTCTTCCTCTCCCGCCGGGACGGCGAGCTGACCCTGCTGCGGGCCCGCGGCGCCTCCCTGCCCGGGATCGGCCTGCGGCTGCTGGGCGAGACCGCCGCGGTCGCCGTCCCGGCGGCCGCGCTCGGCCTGGTGGCCGCGGTGGCCCTGGTCCGCGGCCCGGACACCCCCGGCGCCCCGGCCCTCACCGGCTCCGCGCCGCTCCTCCCGTCGGTCCTCGGCGCCGCCCTGGTGGCGCTGGTCGCGGCGCTCGTGCTGCCGGTCCGGGCCGTGCTGCGGCACCGCAGGCCGCGGCTGCACGGGGTCCGCGAGGACCTGGTGGACGCCAAGCCGTCCCGGCGCCGCACCGTCGCCGAGCTGACCCTCCTGGTCCTGGCGGCGGGCGCGATCGGCTCGCTGCGGCTGCGCGGCACCGGCGACGCCGGCGACCACCTGGTCAGCGCGGCCCCGGTGTTCATCGGCGTGATCGCCGCCCTCGCGCTCGTCCGGCTCCAGCCGCTGCCGCTGCGCTGGCTGGCCCGTCCGGCCCGCCGGATGCGCGGCGTCGTCGGCCCGCTGGCCATCGCCCGCGCCGGACGCTCCTCGGCCGCCGGCGTGCTGCCGCTGCTGGCGCTCGTCCTCGCGCTGACCACGGCCGCCTTCGGCGGATCGGTCCTGGCCGGGGTCGCCGAGGCCCGCGACCGGGCGGCGACGCTCGCCACCGGCGCCGACGCCCGGATCGAGGGCCGCACCGAGGGCGTGCCGCTGCCGCCCGGCCTCACCGAGGCGGTACGGGACGTGCGGGGCGTCCGGGAGGCGCAGCCGGTACAGATCGAGTACGGGCTTTCGCTGCCGTCGCCGGTCGCCACCGACCAGCCGATGAGCGCCCCGCTCGTCGCCGTCGACCCGGCCGTCTACGCCGGTCTCGCGCGGCGGACCGACAACGGCGCCTTCCCGCCGGAGCTGCTGGCCTCGACCGGGAAGGGCGGCCCGGAGGCGGTCGGCGACACCGACCGGGTGCTGCCCGCGATCGCCTCCCCCGAGGTCGCCGCGCGCCTCGGCGACCAGCCCCAGCTGCTGCTCGCGGCGGCCGGCGGCTTCCACGTGAAGGTGGTCGCGGTGCGGGAGTCCACGCCGGCGGTCCGCGGCGAGGACTTCCTGGTGGTCAACGCCGCCGACGTCACCAACCGGCGGCCGACCACCGTCCTGGTGAGCGGCGCGGCCGACGGCACGGCGCTGCGGGCGGCGGTCGCCGGGAAGTCCCCGGACTTCGCGGTGTCGCTGAGCGCGGAGGCGCGCGGCGCGTACGTGGACTCGCCGCTCCAGTCCGGCGCCGAGGGGCTGTACGCGGCGGCGATCGGGGCGGGCGCGGCCTACGCGGTCGTCGCCGTGCTGCTGTCGCTGACGCGGAGCGGGCCGGAGCGGGCGACGCTGCTGGCCCGGCTGCGGACGATGGGCCTGACCCGGAAGCAGGGCCGGCGGCTGCTCGGTCTGGAGGCGCTGCCGCCGGCGGTGTTCGCCGCGCTCGGCGGGGCGCTGGCCGGGTGGGCGACGGTGCCGCTGCTCGCGCCGGGCGTCGACCTGCGCCGGCTGGCGCTGGCCACGGCGGAGGGCGGGGCGGCGCTGGGCGGCGCCCCGCTGCGGGTCGACCCGTGGTCGCTGGTGCTGCCGGCGGTGGCCGTGGTGCTCCTGACCGGGGCGGCGGCGGGCGTACAGGCGTGGTGGACCGGCCGGAAGAGCTCGGTGAAGGAACTCAGGGCAGGAGACGCACGATGACGACGACCGCGAACGCGACCCTGGAGGAGCTGGAGCGGCGGGCGAACGCGCACCGCGACCGGCCCTCGTACGGCCACGACGCGCTGATCGCCTGCGACCGCCTGGTGCGGATCTTCACCACCGACGGGGTGGAGGTGCAGGCGCTCCAGGGGCTCGACCTCCTCGTCAAGGAGGGCGAGTTGATGGCCCTGGTGGGGGCGTCCGGCTCCGGCAAGTCGACCCTGATGAACATCCTGGCCGGCCTGGACGTGCCCACCGCGGGCGCGGCCCGGGTCGCGGGCTGCGACCTGCTGGCGATGACCGGGAAGGACCGGCTGCGCTACCGGCGCGAGGTGGTCGGCTTCGTCTGGCAGCAGACCGCCCGCAACCTCCTCCCCTACCTGACGGCCGCTCAGAACGTGGCGCTGCCCATGCAGTTGGCGGGCGGACGGAAGAAGAAGGCGGAGCGGGTCGGGGAGCTGCTCGCGATGATGGACATCGCGCACCTGGCGGACCGGCGGCCGCACCAGCTCTCCGGCGGCCAGCAGCAGCGGGTCGCCATCGCCGTCGCCCTCGCCAACGCCCCGTCGGTGCTCCTCGCCGACGAGCCGACCGGCGAACTGGACTCGGCCACCGGCGAGCAGGTCTTCGCCGCGTTCCGCCGGGCCAACGAGGAGCTGGGCACCACGATCGTGATCGTCACCCACGACCAGGCGGTCGCCACCGAGGTGCGCCGCACGGTCGCGATCCGCGACGGCCGCACCTCCTCCGAGGTGCTGCGCCGCACGGAGGTGGACGAGGCGGGCCGGGAGTCGCTGGTGGCCCGGGAGTACGCGATGCTCGACCGGGCGGGCCGGCTCCAGCTGCCGGCGGACTACACCGAGGCGCTGGGGATGGAGCACCGGGTGGCGCTCGAACTGGAGCAGGACCACATCGGGGTGTGGCCGGACGACGCCGACCGCTGAGGAACCGGCTCCGCGGCCGCCACGTCCCAGGACGGGGGTGGTCCCGATGGGGTACGGAAAGGCTCTGTCGTACGCGGGGGCGGTGGCCGTGCCGCTCGGCGCGGGCGTACTGCTGCACCTGTGGGCGGGCTGGTCGACGCGGAACCCGCTGGGCGTGCCGACCGCGCTCGCGGTCCTCGTCGGGCTGGTCCTGGCCGGGGCGGCGGCGCTGGCGCACGACGCGCTCTTCCGGCGGGGCGGCGGCGTCCTGGCGCTGGTGGTGCTGCTCGCGGGGCTCGGCGCGGTGTGGGTCGAGGCCCGGGACTCGCGGGTGCGCGGGGCGACCGTGAGCTGTGTCGTGGTGGGGAAGGTGCGGGTCACCGACCATCCCACCTTCGGCGAGGGCGCCCCGGCGGCGAAGCGGCTGTACCACCACGTGCTGGACTGCCCGGGCGGCCGGCCGAAGGAGTTCTCCTGGGAGCGGAAGCTGGGCGCGGCGGGCGCGCCGGTCCGGATCGCGTACGACCCGGCGGGGCGGATGGACCCGGTCCCGGCCGACGAGAACGTCGCCCGGGGCGCCCTCCACGTCCCGGCGGGCCTGCTGCTGCTCGCGGCGGCCCTCTCGGTCGCCTCGCTGAGGCACGAGCTCACCGGGAGGGGCCCGCGGATCCCGTGAGGGCGGGTTTCGGCTAGGCCGTTTCTTCCGGATCAGGCCGGGTCAGGGAGCGGCGTCTGGTGCGTGCGCTCGCAAGGCGGAGGAGGGAGTCCATGCGGTGGGGGCACCTCCCGGCGGTAGCCGGGGGACATCGGCGACCGACGACAACGCGGCTGGGGTCCCCCCTCTGGGGGAGTGCGTGCGCATGGGGGCACCTCCCAGCGGTAGCCGGGGGAGTCGCGAGCCCGGCCTGATCCGGAAGAAACGGCCTAACCGGCCGGGGTGACCGTGAGCGCGGTGGGGGCCGTGCGCAGGGCGACGGAGCCGTACGGGGTGCGCAGCCGCAGCCACGGGCCGGCGGCCAGCAGGGCGACCGGCACGTCCCGCGGGGGCAGGAAGCCCAGCGACTGGGCGGCGTGCACGGCCCGCAGCGGCAGGCCGGTGGCGCCGAGGACGCGGGACCAGATCTCGCGGCCGATGCGGTCGCGCTCGGCGCGGGTGCGCCGTTCCTCGGGCAGTTCCGCGTCGCGTCGGCGGAACTCGGCGACGGCCGCGGCGACCGCCCCGCGCAGCTCGCCGGCGTCCGGCAGGCCCTCGACGGGCCGCCAGCCGGTGCGCGGCGGGAGGACGCCGGCCCAGGGCGGGCCGGTGACGGCGCCGGGGACGGCGGCCTTGCCGGCCGTCTCCTCGATGCCGTCGAGGAACTCTCCGGCGGAGACGGTGACGTCGAGGTCGACGGCGTCCTCCAGCCGGGCCGTGCGGATCGCGAGGACCTCGAAGGACGGCGGGCGTCCGAACACGGCGAGCGCGCCGCCCCCGGCCTGGAGGCGGACGGCGGCGGCGCGGTCGTAGTGCACGAGCCGGCCCAGGAAGGCGGCGAGGGCCGCCGCCTCCCTGGGGTCGGCGAAGTGCAGCGGGGCGAGCACGGTCATGCGGCGGACGTCATCCCGTCGTCGACGTACTCCTGGAGGAAGCGGCGCTCCTCCTCGGTGATGCGGCGCGGCCGCTGCGCCTCCAGGTCGAACGGCACGACGACCGTGGACGCCCGGACGTAGGTGACGTCGGGGTCCTTGATCTCGTACGCGATCGTCAGCGAGGCCGCGCCGATCTTCGTGACCCACGACTCGATGGTCACCGGCTCGTGCCGGTGGACCAGCGGGCGCAGGTAGTCGATCTCGTGGCGGGCCACGACGGACCCGCCGGAGAAGGACGGGCTGCCGTCCCCCGGCGCCAGCCGGAACATGAAGTCGATCCGGGCCTCCTCCAGGTAGCGGAGGAAGACCACGTTGTTGACGTGCCCGAAGGCGTCCATGTCCGACCAGCGCAGGGGGCAGCTGTAGAGGTGTCTCGCCACGGCGTCCTCAGCCCCGGGTGAGCTTCTTGTGGGTGGCGCGGTGCGGACGGGTGGCGTCCGGGCCGAGCCGCTCGACCTTGTTCTTCTCGTACGACTCGAAGTTGCCCTCGAACCAGAACCACTTGGAGTCGCCCTCGTACGCCAGGATGTGGGTGGCGACCCGGTCGAGGAACCAGCGGTCGTGGGAGACGACCACGGCGCAGCCGGGGAAGTCGAGGAGCGCGTTCTCCAGCGAGGAGAGGGTCTCGACGTCGAGGTCGTTGGTGGGCTCGTCGAGGAGCAGCAGGTTGCCGCCCTGCTTGAGGGTGAGCGCGAGGTTGAGGCGGTTGCGCTCGCCGCCGGAGAGCACGCCGGCCGGCTTCTGCTGGTCCGGGCCCTTGAAGCCGAACGCGGAGACGTAGGCGCGGGACGGCATCTCGACCTGGCCGACGTTGATGTAGTCCAGCTCGTCCGAGACGACCGCCCAGAGGGTCTTCTTCGGGTCGATGTTGGCGCGGCCCTGGTCGACGTAGGAGATCTTGACCGTCTCGCCGATCTTGATCTCGCCGGAGTCCGGCTTCTCCAGGCCCTGGATCATCTTGAACAGCGTGGTCTTGCCGGCGCCGTTCGGGCCGATGATGCCGACGATGCCGTTGCGGGGCAGGGTGAAGGAGAGGTCGTCGATGAGGACCTTGTCGCCGAAGGCCTTGTTGAGGTTGCTGACCTCGACGACGACGGAGCCCAGGCGGGGGCCCGGCGGGATCTGGATCTCCTCGAAGTCCAGCTTCCGCATCTTCTCGGCCTCGGCAGCCATCTCCTCGTAGCGGGCGAGGCGCGCCTTGGACTTGGCCTGACGCCCCTTGGCGTTGGACCGCACCCACTCCAGCTCTTCCTTGAGCCGCTTCTGGCGCTTCTCGTCCTTCTTGCCCTCGACCTTGAGGCGCTCGGCCTTCTTCTGGAGGTAGGTCGAGTAGTTGCCCTCGTACGGGTGGGCGCGACCGCGGTCGAGCTCCAGGATCCACTCGGCCACGTTGTCGAGGAAGTACCGGTCGTGGGTGATGGCCACGACGGTGCCCTTGTACTTGGCGAGGTGCTGCTCCAGCCAGTTCACCGACTCGGCGTCGAGGTGGTTGGTGGGCTCGTCGAGGAGCAGCAGGTCGGGGGCCTCCAGGAGCAGCTTGCAGAGCGCCACGCGGCGCTTCTCGCCACCGGAGAGGTTGTTGACCGGCCAGTCGCCGGGCGGGCAGCCCAGGGCGTCCATGGCCTGCTCCAGCTGGGCGTCCAGGTCCCACGCCTCGGCGTGGTCCAGGTCCTCCTGGAGCTTGCCCATCTCCTCCATGAGCGCGTCCGTGTAGTTCGTGGCCATCTCCTCGGCGATGGCGTTGAACCGGTCGAGCTTGCCCTTGATCTCCGCGACGCCGTCCTCGACGTTCTGCAGGACGGTCTTGTTCTCGTCGAGCTTCGGCTCCTGCATGAGGATGCCGACCGAGTAGCCGGGGGCGAGGAAGGCGTCGCCGTTGGACGGCTGCTCGAGGCCGGCCATGATCTTGAGAACGGTGGACTTACCGGCACCGTTCGGGCCGACCACACCGATCTTCGCACCGGGCAGGAAGCTCAGCGTCACGTCATCGAGGATGACCTTGTCGCCGTGCGCCTTGCGCGTCTTGCGCATCGTGTAGATGTACTCAGCCAAAGGAAACCGTCCGGCAAAGAGTGAGTGGGCAGATACACCCATCTTGCCGCACCGCCGCCCCCAGGCGGAAACCAGTACCCCGGGCGCGGGCCGCCGGGACGGCGGAGGGGGCCGCGGGGCCCCGGACGCGCGACGGCCCCGAACGCGGGTGCGTCCGGGGCCGTCGTGGTCACGGGGTGCGGTCACCCCGTGACGTCACGCGGAGCGGCTCACTGGCCGGCGGCCTTCTTCTTGCGGAGGAAGAACACCGCGCCGCCGCCGACCAGGACGAGCGCGACGGCGATGCCGGCGATCATCGGGGTGGCGTTGGAGCTGCCGGTCTCGGCCAGGTCACCGCCGGTGGAGCCGGTGGAGCCGGTGGAGCCGGTCGTGCCGGCCTCCGTGGTGGTGCCGGGCGCCGGGGTGGACGGGCTCGCCGAGGGGGTCTCGGACGGGGTGCCGGTGGAGGGGGTCTCCGACGGGGTGCCGGTGGACGGCTCCGGGCTCGGGGCGGTCTTGCAGTCCAGGACGCCCTGGAAGGTCTTCGAGAAGCCGTTCGGACCCGTGATGGTGAAGTCGTACGCCGTGTCCTCGGGCACCGGGACCGTGACGGTCTTGGTCTCGCCGGCGGCGATCGTGAAGGAGACGCCCTTCACCTCGAAGGTCCAGGGCTCGTCGCCCTCGTTGGAGGCGGTGACGTCCAGGCCGCCCTTGGCGCAGTTCTCGGCGACGGTGACGGCCGGGACCGCACCCTTCTTCGCCCAGGCGGCGGTGACCTCGGCGTTGACCGAGGACTTGCTGCTGCCGGCCAGGATCAGCGTCTGCTCGTGGCCCTCGACGCTGCCGAAGACGCGGCCGATCGCGACCTCGGTCTCGGCCTGAAGGGCGATCTTGGTCGAGCCGTCCGGGGTGCCGGCCGGGACGTCCAGGAAGAGCTCGGTGCCGTTGCCCGCGGAGGTGACGGCCTTGCCGTCCTTGTCCACGACCTTGACGTTCGCCGGGGCGTCGGCGGGCAGGGCGATCTTGACGGCGCCGTCGGCGGCCGTGGTGGCCACCTTGACCGGGCCGAGCTTCTCGCCGGCCTTGCCCGCGACGGACGCCGGGGAGGCGGCCAGGGAGACCTTCGGCTCCTCCTGGTCCGGCGCCTTGGCGGCCTCGGCGACCAGGTACTCGGCGAGCTTCTTGGCCTCCGGGTCCTCCGGGGTGGCCGTGACGTTGTCCGAGTACTTCCAGATCGCGGCCTGGGTCGCGGTGGCGGCCTCGTCGCCCGTCAGGGCGGGCACGCCGGCCTTGCCGGCCAGCGCGTTGAGGTCGTTCACCTGCGGGTAGGAGTTCTGCAGGATCCAGCGGATCTTGCCCGCGTTCGGGTTCTCGTGCAGGGTCGACTTGTCCCAGTCGGTCTCCCGGTACTTCGTCCCCGCGTCGGTGGACGTCCACAGGTCGATGCAGTACGCCTGGAGCGAGCCGCCGCCCTCGACGGTCAGCTCGAAGAGGCCGCCCCGCTCGGTCGAGTCGCCCCGGTCGCTCTGGATCTGGATCTTGCCGGACTCCTTGAGGCCGCCCAGCGTCGCGGCGGCGCCGCCGCCGTCCTCGGCCATCGCCGGGCCGGCGAGGGCTATCGCGCTGGAGGCGACCAGACCCGAGACCAGCGCCACGGCGGCCGAACGGGCAGCACCGCGCCCACGAACTGAAAACATTGCTTTCCCCTCCGGGCGAGTCGCTCCGCGAACGTGGTCGATTCGCGTGGGGGGAGCGCCCGCCTGCAGACTCACTGACTCGATGGGCTCATGTGCCTCATGAGTACTCGGGAATCCTAGGGAGACGGAAGAGTCCGGTCCCCGGTCCTGCGGTGAGATAACCATTCCGTCTCGAAATCGTTATACCCCTGGCGAGTTGGTCGACAAATCCCCACAACACAAGGTCAGGAAGCGGTTACCAGTTGGTGCGCCGCGGCCGTCCAGGGGTCCGTCCCGTCCGCCGGGACGAGCCGCGGGGCCTCCCGTCGATCCGTCAAGTCGCCTTCCCCCGCGCCCGGGGAGGCACCCGGGGGGACGTCCGGCGGGGTGCCCGGAGGGGCGCCGGGAGGAGCCTCCGTCCCGGGCCTCGGTTCGGCCCGTACCGTCCGGCGGAAGGCCGAGGTCCCGCGGGTCAGGTCGTGGCCGACGGCGAGCGCGTCGACGTCGACGAAGGTCTTGCGCTGCCCGTCCCGCTCGTCCTCACGGACCTTCAGCCGGCCGTGCACCACCAGGGGTTCCCCCACCGAGACCGAGGCGGCCAGGTTGGCGCCGAGCGTCCGCCAGGCCGAGACCGTGTAGAAGCTGGTGGCCCCGTCGGCCCACACCGCGCGCTCGCGGTCCCACCGCCGGGCGGTCACCGCGAACCGGAAGCGGGCCACCGCCCCGGCCGCCGTGTCCCGGTACTCCACCGCCGTCGCCACGTTCCCCACCAGCGTCACCGTCGTGTCGTTCATCCCTCGTACCCCTTCCCCGAGTCCTGCTCCCGTCCTGGTGAGGACCATGCTGGCGGGGCGGCGAGAAGCCCGCCGGCGCCTGTGGACGACCGACGGACTGTGGACAACTCGCTCACCCGGGAGGGTGGTTCGGGGAGGCGGCCCGGGGAGGCGGCCCGGGGAGGTGGCCCGGGGAGGTGGCCCGGGGAGGTGGCCCGGGGAGGTGGCCCGGGGAGGTGGCCCGGGGCCGCGCTCCTAGCGGACGCGGGCCCCCGTCCGGGTCGCGCCCAGTCGCAGGGCGCCGCCGCGGCCGCCGCCGACGATCCGCGGCGAGGGCCGGGGCCCGGCCACCTTCGCGTACTGCTCGCGCACCTCGCGGTACCGCAGCAGTTCGGCCGAGACGGGGTCGAGGACCCGGGCCCGGCCGCAGGCGGCGGCCGCTTCCGCGAGCCTGCGCTCGGCCTCCTGCCCGTACCGCCGGGCCGGCCCCTTCACCGCGCTCTCGCAGGCCCATTCGACGAGCGGACCGCCGGCGATGCCGGCCACCATGATCAGCACCGGCGGCAGCAGCCCCGGCTCCACGACGCCGACGATCTGGCCCACCAGCCACAGGGCGCCGAAGAGCTGGAGGAGCGTCATCAGGGCCTGGGCGAGGACGGCGGCCGGCCACCAGGCGGGGCGGGGCGGCCGGGCGGCCGGGTCGCCGAGGGTGACGGTCAGCTCGTCGAGCGCCTCGGGCAGCCCCTCGGCGCCGCGCGCGGCGGCCTCCCGCACGGCGTGGGCCCAGGGCGCGGGAAGCCCGCGCGAGGCCTCGTCGGCCACGATCCGCACCGCCTGCTCGACGCGCTGCCGGGCGGTCAGTTCGTCCTCGACGGGCGGTTCGAGCCGGGGGTCGGTGGAGCCGTGCGCGCGCTTCCGCTCGTACCAGCGGTGGAGCCGCAGCCAGGGCGAGCCGCAGGCGCGGATGGCGCCCCGCCGCCAGACCCGCTCGGCGGCCTCGCCGGCCGCCTGTGCGCCGACGGCGACGGCGAGCCGGCCCGCGAACTGCTCGCGGCTCCGCTCCCCGAGCCCGGGCCGGCCGTCGGCCACGTAGGCGGGCCGCAGCTTGGCCGCGGCGGCGTCGATGTCGGCGGCGATGCGCCGCTCCGGAGCGGTGCGTTCCTGGACGAACCGGGCGAGGAGCTCGCGGAGTTCGGGCACGCCCTCGCCGGTGAGGGCGGAGACCGGCAGCACGGTGGCGCCGGGTTCGCCGTGCTCGCCGAGGGCCATGCCGTCCTCGTCGAGCAGCCGGCGCAGGTCGTCGAGGACGAGCTCGGCGGCCTCCGTGCCGAGCCGGTCGATCTGGTTGAGGACGACGAAGGTGACCTCGGCGTGCCCGGCGAGCGGCCGCAGATAGCGCTCGTGGAGGGCGGCGTCGGCGTACTTCTCCGGGTCGACCACCCAGATGACGGCGTCGACCAGGCCGAGCGCCCGGTCGACCTGGTCGCGGTGGGCGGTGAGGGCCGAGTCGTGGTCCGGCAGGTCGATAAGGACGAGGGACTGCAGCTCGGCGTCGGCGGCCCCGCCCGCGAGGGGGCGCCGTCGCAGCCGGCCGGGCACGCCGAGCCGGTCGAGGAGCCCCGCGGCCCCCTCGGACCAGGTGAGGGCGAGCGGCGCGGAGGTGGTGGGGCGGCGCAGCCCGGTCTCGGAGACGGCGACGCCGGCGAGGGCGTTGAAGAGGGTCGACTTGCCGCTGCCGGTGGAGCCGGCGAGGGCGACGACGGTGTGCCGGGAGGAGAGCCGCTGGCGGGCGGCGGCCTCGTCGAGCACCCGCCCGGCCTCGGCGAGGGCCTCGCTCTCGACCCGGGTGCGGGAGAGTCCGACGAGCTCGTGGAGGGCGTCGAGCCGGGTCCGCAGCCCGCTGCCGTAGCTCCCCCCGAACCTCTCGGTCTCCTCCGCCCCGCCCTCGTCCTCCGCCGCGGGCGGCTCGTCCGGGGCGGCCCGCCGGGCGGCCCGCCGGGCGATCAGCCCGTCGTCCCACCGCTCCCGGTCGCGGTCGCGGTCCCGCTCCCGCTCGCGTCCGCGCTCGCGGCCCCGGTCGCGCATCCGGTCCCGCTCCTGCTCCCGGACGGCCTTCTCCGGCTTCTGGGCCACGTCACTTCTCCTTCTGCAGTACGGAGAGCGCGGCGATCAGCTCCGCCTGCGGCTCGGGGGTGACGTCGAGGGCGTCGAGGGGCGCGAGACGGCGGTCGCGCTCGGCGTGCAGGACGCGGTCGACGTGGGTGAGGACGAGGTCGCCGCCCCGGTCGCGCAGGCGCAGGGCGGCCTGGGCGCCGAGGAGTTCGGCGAGGCGCTCGCCGGCCGGGCGGGCGCGCCGGCCGCCGAGGAGGGAGGCGGCGAGCAGGGCGGCGACGGTCTCGGCGTCGGGGAGGGCGGCGCGGGCGGCGCCGCGCCCGGCGGGCTTCTCCACGTTCCGCACCTCCTCCTCGGCCAGCTCCTCCAGGACGCGCCGCCAGCGCCGCGCCTCCAGGCCGATCCGCTCGGCGACCTCGCGGTCGCCGACGGCGGGGGCGCCCCGGAGGGCGCCGGCGGCGGGCTCCCGGCGGTGGACCTCGCGGATCGCCTCCTCGGCGGCGGAGACGGCGCAGTGGAGGAGGGCGGCGAGGGATTCGGTGAGGGCGTCGAGGAGTTCGTCGCCGGTGCTGTCGCGGGGATAGGCGCGCCAGCGGGTCCGGGCGTCCCCGGCGAGCACGGCCCCCTTCCCGAGCTCCTTGCGCACCCGCGCACCCTGCCGGCGGTAGGCGTCCTCGACGGCGCCCCCGAGGCGTACGGCGGCGGCGTACTGCGCGGCGACGGCCCCGGCCAGTTCGGGGAGCCGGGTGTCGAGGGAGTCGATGACGCCCGTGGCGGTGCGGGAGACGGCCTGCTGGCGCGCGGCGGGGTCCTCGGCGCGGTGCGCGAGCCAGCCCCGGAGCGCGGCGACGGCGCTCTCGGGCAGCAGCCCGCTCCCGTCCCCGGTCGACTCGGGCAGCTCGGGGATGGTGAACCTCGGTACGTCCCCGAGCCCGGCCTTGTCGAGCAGCGCCGCGTACTGCCGGGAGACCTCGCCGATGACCTGGTGGGGCACCCGGTCGAGGACGGTGACGAGGGTGGCGTCGTACTCCTTGGCGGTACGGAGCAGGTGCCAGGGCACGGCGTCGGCGTACCGGGAGGCGGTGGTGACCATGACCCAGATGTCGGCGGCGCACATCAACTCGGCGGCGAGCAGCCGGTTCTCGACGACGAGGGAGTCGATGTCGGGGGCGTCGAGGAGGGCGAGCCCCCGGGGCAGGGTGGCGGCGGTCTCGACCCGCAGGGCGTTGTCCCCCGCCTCCACGTCCCTGGCGGGGTGGTCCTCGTCGGTCTCGTCGGCCTGCGGCAGCCAGACGCGGGTGAGCTGCGGCAGCACCCGCAGCCCCGCGAACCAGTGGTGGTCCTGCGGGTGACAGACGAGCACCGGCGTCCGGGTGGTCGGCCGCAGCACCCCCGCCTCGCTCACCCGCCGTCCGACCAGCGAGTTCACCAGCGTGGACTTCCCGGCCCCGGTCGACCCGCCCACGACGGCGAGCAGCGGCGCGTCCGGGTCCTTCAGCCGCGGCACCAGGTAGTCGTCGAGCTGGGCGAGCAGCTCGGCCCGGGTCTGCCGGGCGCGCGGCGCGTCCGGCAGGGGCAGGGGCAGACGCACGGCCGCGACTCGGTCGCGCAGGGCGGAGAGTGCGTCGATCAGCTGAGGCCGTTCGTCCAAGGTCACCACATGCGAAGAATGCCCAATTTATGAGCGTTTTTGAAGCGTATGGGGGCCCTGCGCGCCGAAGAAGGGGAGGGGGCTCGCGGCCCCGGGCATAACGACTGCACAACACCCGCCGCGAGCGGTGCGAAAAGCGCTGCGCGAATCGCACCTGCCTGCGATTATCGGTTCGCTTCACCGAACCTCCACATCGTGCCACGCAGGTGAAGCAACCGGGCCGCGGCGACAAGACCCCTATCCTTGTCCCCGCAAGCCCACCCCACCCACCCGGGCCACCGGCCCCGGGCCCACCGGGCCCCCGTAGCTCAGCGGATAGAGCAGGTGCCTTCTAAGCACTTGGCCGCAGGTTCGAGTCCTGCCGGGGGCGCACGACGGAAGACCCTCCTTCGGGAGGGTCTTTTTGCTGGTCGAGGGGTGTTCGGTGGCCGGTGGCGGGGCGGTCGGCCGTGCGGTCGTGGGCGTCAGCCGGTGCGGAGGGTGCGGAAGCGAGTGGGGGCGGCCGGGTCGCGGTCGGCCACCTGGACGGGGGGCCAGGCCCACTGGTGGACCGGGCTGCCCTGGGGGCGGGTGAAGCGGATCTCGCCCCGGGTGCCCTCGACGGTCACCTCGGACCACGCCCCGGCGAGGGCCCCGCGGTCCGTGCCACGGGCGCGGAGGGCGGCCGCGAGGACGGTGATCGTGTCGTGGCCCTCGAAGGCCACGAAGGAGGGTTCCTCGCCCAGGCGGGCGCGCAGGGCCCGCTCGACGCGGGCGCCGAGGGGGCCCGGGCGCGCGGGGAGGTAGCGGAGGAAGGGGACCGCGGCGCCGTCGCCGCCCAGGAGGGCCTCCCACTCCGCGAATTCCGGCTGCCCGGCCGGCGCGCCGATCAGCAGCCCGGCGAGGCGGGGGTCCCGGCGGACGGCCTTGACGATCGGGACCGCCGGGTCCGGAAAACCGGTCAGGAGGAGGAGCGCGGTCGGTCCCCCATCGGTCGGTCCCCCGCCGGCCTGTCCGCTGCCGACCGGTTCCCCGCCGGTCGGTCCCCCGCCGGCCTGTCCGCTGCCGGCCGGTCCCCCATCGGCCGGTCCGCCGCCGGGCGCGCCGTCCCCTCCGGTCGGTCCTCCGTCCCCTCCGGTCGGCCCGTCCCCTCCGGGCGTCGCGGGCCGCCCCGCCAGGGCGTCGCAGAGTTCCTCGGGGGTGAGGTCGCGGGCGGCGAGTTCGGTGACGGTGCCGCCGTGGGGGGTCAGGTGGTCGCGGAGGAGGCGGGTGCCCGCCGTCCAGTACGCGCTCGGTTCGGCGGCCACCGCGATGTGGGCGTGGCCCGCGGCGAGGAGGAAGTCCGCGTAGACGCGCCAGCCGTGGGACTGGGCCGGGGCCAGGCGCGCCACCCGTTCCGCGGGCCGTTCGGTGAGCGCGTCGAGGACCGCCGAGGAGCAGAGGTAGGGCAGGCCGAGGGCGTCGGCCCGGGCGGCCGCGGCGCGGGCGACGACGCTGTGGTACTCGCCGACCAGGGCGGTCACGCCCAGGCGGTCCAGTTCGTCCACGGCCGCCTCGGCCCGGCGCGGGTCGGCCGCCGTGTCCCTGACCACCAGGTCGAGCGGGCGTCCGTCGATCCCGCCGGCGCCGTTGACCTCCGCGACGGCCAGTTCGAGGCCGGCGAGCAGGTGCCGGCCCGCCTCCGTCCAGCCGGGGCGGGTCAGCGGGGCGAGGGCGCCGATCCGGACGGGGGACGCGGGTCGGGTACGCATGGGCGGGGCCTCCCGGAGGCGGTCGACGGGGTGCGCGGACCGCTCGATTCTCGTCCATGTCCCGCCCTCCGCGGGGCGGTTGCCGGCCGAGGGGCCGCGGGCGGCGCCGCCCCCTGTCAGGAGGACCGGCCCCCGGGGGCCTCGGGGAGGGCGTCGCGGACGCCGAGGCGGAGGTGTTCCACGTGGTACAGGGCCTGGTCGAGGAGTTCGGCGACGTGGTTGTCGTACAGGGCGTAGACGATCGAGCGGCCGTGGCGCTCGCCGGTGACCAGGCCGAGGTTGCGCAGCAGGCGCAACTGGTGGGAGCAGGCGGAGGGTTCCATGCCGACGGCCTCGGCGAGGTCGCCGACCGAGCAGGGGCCTTCCTGGAGCCTGGCGAGGATGTACAGGCGGGAGGGGGTGGCGAGGGCCTGGAGGGTGGCGGCGACGTCGGCGGTGCCGACGGCGTCGAGTCGCTCGCGGGAGGTGGCACCGGTGGTGGTGTCGATTCCGTGGCCCATGCGCCCATCATACGGATGACATATGAAGACCTCTTCAGATGTTCCAGTATGGTGGACGTGTCGATGCCCCCGCCCCGCGAAGGGTCGCTCCGTCATGCCCACTCCCCTGGACCGTCCGACCCGGCAGGACCGGCACCCCTCCCCCGAACCCGCGTCCGCGCCCCCGCCCACGGCGACCCCCGCGCCCCCGCCCCGCCGCCGTACCCGCGCGCTCGCGCTGGCGGAGGTCCGCTGGGCGCTGGCGTCGCTCGGCCTGTTCCTCCTCGCCCTCCTCCCGTACCTGGCCGGCGGCCCCGCCTGGCTGTGGGGGACGCTCTTCGCCGCCTCCTACGCCACCGGCGGCTGGGAGCCGGGGTGGGAGGGACTGAAGGCGCTCCGGGAGCGGACGCTCGACGTGGACCTGCTGATGGTGGTCGCGGCGCTCGGCGCCGCCGCGATCGGGCAGGTCCTCGACGGCGCGCTGCTCATCGTCATCTTCGCGACCTCCGGCGCCCTGGAGGCGGTCGCGACCGCGCGGACCGCGGACTCGGTGCGCGGTCTGCTCGACCTCGCGCCCGCCACCGCGACCCGGCTGCTCGCCGACGGCTCCGAGGAGACCGTCGACGCGGGGCTGCTCGCGGTCGGGGACACGGTCCTGGTGCGGCCCGGGGAGCGGATCGGCGCGGACGGGCGGGTCGTCGGCGGGACGAGCGAGGTCGATCAGGCCACCATCACCGGCGAGCCGCTGCCGGTGGTCAAGGAGACGGGCGACGAGGTGTTCGCCGGGACCGTCAACGGCACCGGCGCCCTGCGCGTGCGGGTCGGGCGCGACGCGGCGGACTCGGTGATCGCCCGGATCGTGCGGATGGTCGAGGAGGCGTCGCGGACCAAGGCGCCCACCCAGTTGTTCATCGAGAAGGTCGAGCAGCGGTACTCGCTGGCCATGGTCCTCGCGACCCTCGCCGTCTTCGGCGTGCCGCTCGCCCTCGGCGACGACCTGACGTCCGCGCTGCTGCGGGCGATGACCTTCATGATCGTCGCCTCGCCGTGCGCGGTGGTCCTCTCCACCATGCCGCCGCTGCTCTCCGCCATCGCCAACGCCGGCCGGCACGGCGTCCTCGCCAAGTCCGCCGTCGTCATGGAGCGCCTGGGGCAGGTCGACGCCGTCGCCCTCGACAAGACCGGCACCCTGACCGAGGGCACCCCGCGCCTGACCGAGCTCCGCCCGCTGCCCGGCAGCGGACTCGACGCCGACGCCCTGCTCCGGCTCACCGCCTCGGCCGAGCACCCCAGCGAGCACCCGCTGGCCCGCGCCGTCGTCGGCGCCGCCCGGGAACGCGGCCTCGTCCTGGCCGCCGCCGAGGACTTCGCCGCCGCCCCCGGCCGGGGCGTCACCGCCACCGTCGACGGCCGGCGGATCGAGGTCGGCTCGCCCGCCCGGCTGCTGTCCGGCGGTGAGCACGCGCGCGTGGTGCGGGAGTTGGAGGAGTCGGGGAGGACCGCGGTGGCGGTGGTCCGCGACGGGGAGCCGGTGGGCGTCCTCGGCGTCGCCGACCGGCTCCGGCCCGACGCCGCCGCGACCGTGGCCGCGCTGACCCGGCTGACCGGCCGCGCCCCGACCCTGCTGACCGGCGACAACGAGCGGGCCGCGCGGCACGTGGCCGAGCGGGTCGGCATCACCGACGTGCGCGCCGGACTGCTGCCCGAGGAGAAGGTGGCCGCCGTGCGCGCGTGGGAGGCGGAGGGCCGCCGGGTGCTCGTGGTCGGCGACGGCGTCAACGACGCGCCCGCGCTGGCCGCCGCCCACAGCGGGATCGCCATGGGCCGGGCGGGGTCCGACCTCGCCCTGGAGACCGCCGACGCCGTCGTCGTGCGCGACGAACTGGCCGCCGTCCCCGCGGTCGTCGCCCTCTCCCGCGCCGCGCGCCGGCTGGTCGTCCAGAACCTGGTGATCGCGGGCGCGTTCATCGCCGTCCTCGTCGCCTGGGACCTGCTCGGCACCCTCCCCCTCCCCCTCGGGGTCGCCGGCCACGAGGGCTCCACCGTCCTCGTCGGCCTCAACGGCCTGCGTCTCCTCCGCTCCGCGGCCTGGCCGGGTCCGGCGTCCGCCCCCTCACGCGCGTGAGGACCCCCGCCGCGCTCTCCAGGAGCATGTCCAGGGCCGTCGGATAGGCGCTGTCCTTCATGCGGGCGACCAGGCGGGGGGCGGTGGCCGCGATGTGCGGGTGGGTGGCGGCGGGGAGGCGGGCGTACGTGGCCTGCCAGACGGCCTCGTCGGCGGCGCGCGCGGTGTGCGGGAGGGCGAGCGCCGCCGCGTCGAGGGCGGCGAAGGCGAGGGCCTGGTCGATGAAGGCGTGGTAGACGCGGGCCGCCTCGGCGTCGGGGAGGCCGGCGGTGCGCAGGACGCCGAGGATCGCCTCGTCGGCGGCGATCTCGTGGGACCGGCCGCTGACCCGGCTGGCGGTGAGGATCGCCGCCTGCGGGTGCGCCAGGTAGGCGGAGTGGATGCGCAGGCCGAGGTCGCGCAGGTCGGCCCGCCAGTCGCCGGCGGGCGTCCAGCCGCGCAGGGCGCGGCCGATGAGCTCGTCGCCGACGGCGAGGAGGAGGTCGTCGGTGGAGCGGAAGTAGCGGTAGAGGCTGCTGGGGTCGGCGCCGAGGGCCGCGCCGAGCCGGCGCACGGTCAGCCCGTCCCTCCCGTGCTCCTGGAGCATCCGCAGGGCGGTCTCGATGTAGAGCCGCTCCGAGAGCACGACCCCTCCCACCTTGACGGGCTTTCTACGGCGGCGCTCCGCCTCCGGCACCACTTTCTTAGCCATGAGCGGCCCTTTCCCCTTCCCTTCCGAGGTTATGTCAACGCCGTTGACCCCTTCCCCGGCGGGCGGCTTTCATGGGCGCACTCCCGGGAACCGTCACGTTCGCGCTGATGAAAGCTGGTTTATCGGTTATGCGCATCCTGCTCGTCGGGGCCGGTGGCGTGGGGACCGCCGTCACCCGGATCGCCGCCCGCCGCTCCTTCTTCGACCACATGGTGGTGGCCGACCACGACCCGTCCCGGGCGGAGGCGGCCGTCGCCGCGCTCGGCGGGGAGGCCGGCGGCCGGTTCGGCGCCGCCCGGATCGACGCCGCCGACCGGGAGGCGGTCACCGCGCTCCTCGAACGCGAGCGCTGCGACGTGCTCCTCAACGCGACCGATCCGCGGTTCGTGATGCCGCTCTTCGAGGCGGCGCTGGCCGCCGGCGCGCACTACCTCGACATGGCGATGTCGCTGTCCCGGCCGCACCCGGAACGCCCGTACGAGGAGTGCGGGGTGAAGCTCGGCGACGCCCAGTTCGAGCGGGCCGCGGAGTGGGAGGAGGCGGGCCGGCTGGCGCTCGTCGGCCTCGGCGTCGAGCCGGGCCTGTCGGACGTCTTCGCCCGCTACGCCGCCGAGGAACTCTTCGACACCATCGAGGAGATCGGCGTCCGCGACGGCGCGAACCTCACCGTCGAAGGCCACGGCTTCGCGCCCTCGTTCTCCATCTGGACGACGATCGAGGAGTGCCTGAACCCGCCGGTGGTCTGGGAGGCGGACCGCGGCTGGTTCACCACGCCGCCGTTCAGCGAGCCGGAGGTCTTCGACTTCCCCGAGGGCATCGGGCCGGTGGAGTGCGTCAACGTGGAGCACGAGGAGGTGCTGCTGATCCCCCGCTGGGTGGACGCCCGCCGGGTGACCTTCAAGTACGGCCTCGGCGAGGACTTCATCCGGACCCTGAAGGAGCTGCGCCGGGTGGGGCTCGACCGCACGGAGCCGGTGACGCTCCCGGACGGGACGCGGGTCTCCCCGCGCGACGTGGTCGCGGCCTGCCTGCCCGACCCGGCCGCGCTCGGCGACCGGATGCGCGGCAAGACCTGCGCGGGCACCTGGGTGAAGGGCGTCAAGGACGGGGCGCCGCGCGAGGTGTACCTGTACCACGTGGTCGACAACGAGTGGTCGATGCGCGAGTACGGCTCGCAGGCCGTGGTCTGGCAGACCGCCGTCAACCCGGTCGTCGCGCTGGAACTGCTCGCCACCGGCGTCTGGTCCGGCGCGGGCGTCCTCGGCCCCGAGGCCCTCGACCCGCGCCCCTTCCTGGACCTCCTCACCGCGTACGGGTCCCCGTGGGGGCTGCGCGAGCAGTGACCGGACGGCGGGGGCGGGCTCCCTCGCCGGCCCGCCCTGGAGGCGGCGCGGGGCCCGTTGTCGGACCCCCGCGCCACAATCGGAGCCATGACCGCGACCGCGCCGCCCCCGCCCGTCCTCACCGCCCGCGCCCTCAACCGGGCCACGCTCGCCCGCCAGTTGCTGCTGGCCCGTGAGCCGGTCGGCGTCGAGGAGGCGGTCCGGCGGGTGGTGGCGCTCCAGGCGCAGCTCCCCGGCTCGCCGTACGTGGCGCTGTGGAACCGGATCGCGGAGTTCGATCCCGCCGGACTGGACGCGGCGGTCGAGGGGTTCCGGCTGGTCCGCTCGACGCTGATGCGGATCACCCTGCACCTGGTGCACGTCGAGGACTACCCGCCGTTCCGGGCGGCGGTGGAGCCGACGCTGCGCGGGAGCCGGCTGCGGGACCGGAGGTTCACGGAGACCGGGATCATGCCGGAGGACGCGGACGCGCTGCTGCCGGAGCTCCTGGCCCGCGCCGCCTGGCCCCGGCGCGGGGAAGTGCTGCGGGCGCGGGCGGAGGAGCTCTGGGGCGGCGGGAGCCTCACCCCCACGGCGTGGCGGCTGCTGCGGCAGTACGCGCCGCTGTGGCACGTGCCGGACGGCCCGCCGTGGCAGTACGGCACCTCCCCCGATCTCGTCGCGGCCGGCCCCGAGCCGGTGGGGACGGACCCGGAGACGGCCGCCGAGGGCCTGAAGGCGCTGGCCCGCCGCTACCTCGCGGGCTTCGGCCCCGCGTCGGCGGCGGACCTGGCCCGGTTCGCCCTGGTGCAGCGCGGCCGGGCGCGGGCGGCCCTGGCGGCGCTCGGCGACGAGGCGGAGGTGCTCGCGGGCCCGGACGGGACGGTCCTGTACGACCTGCCGGGGGCGGCCCGCCCGGACGGCGACACGCCGGCCCCGCCCCGGCTGATGGCGATGTGGGACAGCACCCTGCTGGCGTACGCGGACCGCGGCCGGATCGTCCCGGCCGCCCACCGCAAGCACGTCATACGGGTCAACGGCGACGTGCTGCCGACGCTCCTGGTCGACGGGTACGTCGCCGGGGCCTGGCGGCCGGTCGGGGGCGGGATCGAGGCGGCGGCCTTCCACCCGCTGACGGCCGGCGACTGGGACGGGCTCGCGGCCGAGGCGGCGTCGCTGGGGAGACTGCTCGCCGACCGCGACCCGCGGGTGTACGGCCGGTACGACCACTGGTGGGCGAAGGGCCTCCCCGCGGTCGAGACCCGGGTGCTGCCCTGCTGAGCCCGCCCGCCGGCCCGCGGCCGGCGCCGGTATGCCCCTGACGCGGCGAATGCCCGCCCCGGCGCGTCCCGTACGGGCGGGCCCCGCGGGCCTCCCCCATTGCCAGTCACCTGGAAGCCACTTATCTTCGAGCCACACCTACGGACCGGGATGCTCGTCAGTCCCGGGGCGGTCCGCCGTTCACGGGCCGGACGGCGGGGAGCGCACCACCGCGGGACGCGGGCGCGCTGGACGCCGGGCGTACGGGATATCCGTATCCGCGTACCCGCAGGAGCTGAACCGCATGAGCAAGCACGTCCTGGCCCAGAACCAGTACGGCAAGGCCGAGAACCGCATCGTCAGGATCGCCCGCAAGGGCGGCGAGGACGGCGCCTGGCACGAGATCCGCGACCTGAACGTGTCGGTGGCGCTGCGCGGCGAGTACCGCGACGTCCACCTGACCGGCGACAACGCCAACTGCCTGCCGACCGACACCACCAAGAACACGGTCTACGCCTTCGCCAAGGAGCACGGCATCGCCTCCCCCGAGGCGTTCGCGATCCTCCTCGCGAAGCACTTCGTGACCTCCCAGTCGGTGATCCGCGAGGCGCAGATCCGCGTCGAGGAGTTCGCCTGGGAGCGGATCCCGGTCCCGACCCGCAAGGAGCAGCACTCCTTCGTCCGCAAGGGCCAGGAGGTGCGCACCGCGCAGGTCACCTACAGCGAGACCACCGGCCTCCAGGTGCTGTCCGGGCTGAAGGACCTGACGGTGATGAACTCGACCAACTCCGAGTTCCACGGCTTCATCAAGGACGAGTACACGACGCTCCAGGAGGCCTACGACCGGATCCTGGCCACCAAGGTCACCGCCCGCTGGGCCAACTCGGCCACGGCGGCGGCGGATCCGGAGCACGACTGGGACCGCTCGTACGCCAAGGCCCGCCGCCACATGCTGGAGGCGTTCGCGGAGACGTACAGCTACTCGCTCCAGCAGACCCTGCACGCGATGGCCTGCCGGGTCCTGGACCACGTGCCGACGGTCAACGAGGTGCGGCTCAACCTGCCGAACAAGCACCACTTCCTGGTGGACCTGGAGCCCTTCGGCCTGAAGAACGACAACGAGGTGTACTTCGCGGCGGACCGCATGTACGGCCTCATCGAGGGCACCGTGCACCGCGACGGCGTCCAGCCGGTGATCGCCACCAGCGACTGGATCACCGCCTGAGCGCTCCCCCGGTCACCGCCCGGCCGCCACGCCGAGCCAGACGGCTCCGAGCCCAGCGGCCAGGCTGACCAGCACGTAGAGGACGGCGCGGGCCTTCGCGCCGTCCTCGTACAGCTTCAGCGTCTCGTACGAGAACGTCGAGTACGTGGTGAGGGCGCCGCACAGGCCGGTGCCGAGGAACAGTTGGGCCCGCGCCGAGGCCAGGCCCGCCACCAGGCCGAGGGCGAGGGAGCCGGCGACGTTCACCGCCAGGGTGCCCCAGGGGAAGCCCGGCCCGAAGCGCCTCCTCGCGGCGAGGTCCGCGTACCAGCGCAGCGGCGCGCCGACGGCGGCGCCGGCGACGACGAGCAGCCAGTTCACGCGGGCTCCGCCCGGTCGCGGACGAGGCCGCGCGCGGCGGCGGTCCCGGCCCCGACGGCGGCCAGGGCGGCGAGGAGCGTCCCGCCGAGGCAGAGCAGCCCGCGCGCCGTGTGGCCCGCGTCCAGCAGCCGCTGGGTGTCGAGCGCGTAGGTCGAGAAGGTGGTGAACCCGCCGCAGAACCCGGTGCCGAGGAAGGGCCGCAGGAGCGGGTGCGGGGCGGCGCGGGTCTCGGTGAACAGCACCATGAGGACGCCGAGCAGGGCGCAGCCCGAGACGTTGACGAGGAGGACCGTCCAGGGGAAGCCGGCGCCCGGGACGGGCCACAGGAGCGAGGCCCCGTAGCGCGCGGCAGCGCCGATCGCGCCCCCCGCGGAGACCGCCAGGGCGACCGGCAGCGGACCGCGCGACATCACGGCTCCAGGGTACGGGGGAGCCGTCGGAGCGAGGCGCACGGGCGCGGTCCCGGCCTGGGGCATTAACCGGGCCTGCCCGTGTCGCCTCGCTCCGCGATGGTCCGGCGACGGAGCGCGACGGGTCAAAGCCCGTCCGGCGAGTCTGTCAGTTCCCCTGCGAGGCGTCCGGGAGCTGTCCGGAACCGGTCGCCCCGAGGGTGAGTACCGGCCACCCCGGTCCCGGCGGAGGGGAGGTGGCCGGACCACCGTCCCGGCCCCGGGAGGGGGTGCGCGGAGCCTCCCGGGGGCCTCCGGGGGCCGGTTCCGGGGGCCGTCGCGGCCCCTCCGCGCGGGCCGGAAGCGCAGGTCAGGGGCGGGGCGGTGGTCCGGCCACCATCAGGCGGCCGTTTCGGGTGCCGGGTCCACCTCGTCGGGAGGGGTGGTGACGGGCGACCGTGGAGGGGCAGCGGGAGGCAGCTGCGCATCCTTCGGGCAGGACGGGCAGGAGTGTCGTGAGTACATCCGTCGCAATCAAGCGCGGGCCGGCCGGCGTGGCCGTCCCGCCGACCGTGCCGCGGCCCCGGGTCCGCGCCCTGCCCCGGGCCGCCGCCCCGCGTCCCGGCGAGGACGTCTACACCGAGCTGACCTCCGCCCTCTTCTCCGGCTTCGCCCGCCGCGACCAGCGGATGAAGGCCGAGCAGTACCTCCACGGGCTGCTGACCGCGCAGGGCCGCAAGTCGATCCGGAACATCGCCGCGCAGATCGGCGGTCCGGCGGCCGAGCAGAGCCTGCACCACTTCATCTCCAGCTCCACCTGGGACTGGCAGCCGATGCGGGCCTCGCTCGGGCGGTTCCTGGAGCGCGGCGGGCACCCGCAGGCGTGGGTGGTGCGGCCGATGCCGATCCCGAAGGCAGGCGAGCACTCGGTGGGCGTCGACCGGCGCTTCGACCCGGAGCGCGGGCAGGTCTTCCAGGGCCAGCAGGCGTTCGGCGTGTGGTTCGCGGGCGAGGAGCTGAGCGCGCCGGTCAACTGGCGGCTGTTCCTGCCGGATCCGTGGGTGAAGGACCGCACGCGGCGCGACCGCGCGGAGGTCCCCGACGAGGCCGCCGAGGAGACGCTGGAGGAGTGCGCGGTCTCCGCGGCGCTCGACACCGCCCGCTGGACCGACATCACCCGCAAGCCGGTGCTCCTCGACATCCGGGGCGGCGCGGGCCGGGCGGCGCTGTCCCGGCTCGCGGCGGCCGGGGTGCCGGTGGTGGCGCGGATCGGGACCGGTTCGCGGCTGGCGATCGCGGACCGCTCGCTGCCCGGCTTCGGCGCGGGCCCGCTGCCGGCGGCGCAGATACTGGAGTCCCTGAAGGGACTGCGCAGGCCGGTGAGCTGGGTGGACACGGTCGGCGGCGCGCGGACCTCGCGGACCTCGCTGGCCACCGCCGTGCGGGTCGCGCTGCCCTCCCCCGGCGGGGAGCGGATGCGGCCGCTGATGCTCCTCGGCGAGTGGGACGACCCGCGCCGGGGTCCGGCCCGGGTGTGGATCAGCGATCTGACGCAGGCGACCGTCGGTTCGCTGCTGCGGCTGACGAAGCTGGCGCAGCGGGTGGACCGGGACTTCGCCGCGGTCGGCGAGGAGGCGGGGCTGCGGGACTTCGTGGGCCGCTCGTACCGGGGCTGGCACCGGCACATCACGCTGGCGTCGGCGGCGCACACGGCGACGGTGCTGGGGGCGTCGTGGGAGGCGGCGGGGTACGGCACGGGCCGCGCGGCCGGCTGACCCCTTCCCGCCGGGGGCGCCCGTCCGCGGTCCGCGGGCGGGCGGCCTCGCGCACGCGCGCGTGGCGGGTGCGCACCGGTTTCCGTGACGTACGCGCGCGGGGCGGGGTCAGTCTGCGGGGCCGGCCGCGGGGCGGGGCGGGGCGGTGGCGGCGCGGCGGCGGGCCAGGACCTCGCGGGTGCGCTGGAGCCGCAGGGCGAGCTGGACCTCCAGGACCTGGCCGGGCTTCTGCCAGGAGGGTCCGAGGAGTTCGCCGATGCGCTCCAGGCGGCGGGAGACCGTGTTGGGGTGGACGTGCAGGGCCTCGGCCGCGTTGGTGGGGCTGGAGCCGGAGGCGAAGTACGCCTCCAGGGTGCGGGTGAGGTCGGTGAGCCGTTCGGCGTCGTAGTCGAGGACGGGTCCGATCGCGTTCTCCACGAAGCCGTCCACGTCGTGGTCGTCGGAGAGCAGCATCCCGAGGAAGCCGAGGTCGGCGACGGCGGCGGCGGAGCCCGTGCCGCCGAGGGCGCTCATCGCGTCGAGGCAGCGCAGGGCCTCCGCGTAGAGCGGTCCGACGGCGTCGGGGCTGCCGCCGGGGCCGGCGGCGGCGACGGAGACGGGGTGGCCGAGGAGCGGGGTGAGCTCCTCGGAGACGGCGGAGGCCGCGGCGGAGGCGTCCACGCCGGGAAGCAGCAGCACGATGCAGCCGCCCTGCACGGTCTTGAGGCCGGAGAGGCGGTACGCGTACGAGGACGCCCAGACCACGGCCCGGCCCTGCTCGCCGCCCTCCGGCCGGGCGACCACGAGGACGTGCGGTTTGCGCAGGTCCACGCCGAGGCGCCGGGCGCGCCGGGCGATCTGCTGCGGGGCGTGCGGCGGGTCGGCGATGAGGTCGTCGAGGAGTTCGTCGCGGACGGGTCCCTCGGCGACGGCGGTGGAGCGCTGCATGAGGAGGAGCAGGGCGACGGACTGGGCGACGAGTTCGAGGAGCCGTTCGTCCTCGTCGGTGAGGCCGCCCTCGGCGCGGACCACCAGGCCGCCGAGGTCCTCGGAGCCGGCGATGACGGGGGCGACCCAGACGGAGTCGGCGGCGGGGACGGGGCGGCGGCGGGCGTGGGCGTCGAGGGACGCCTTGGCGACGGCGTCCTCGTCGAGGCCGGGGAAGTCGTCGCTGGCGGCGAGGCGGCGGCCGCCGGGGTCGCGGACCATCACGGTGGCGTCGAGGGCGTCGCCGGCGGCCTTGGCGACGTGCGGGAGGTCGCCGCCGGCGAGGACCAGGTTCATGATCCGGCCGTGGGCCTCGCTGACGTGCCGCATCCGGGCGAGGCTGGTGCGCACGCGCGCGCTGTCCCGTTCCAGTTCGAGGAGTTCGGCGCGGGTGCGGTCGAGGAGGCCGGCCTTCTCGACGGCGAGGGCGGCCAGGTCGGCGAGGGCGCCGAGCAGGGCGATCTCCTGCGGGGTGTGGTCGCGGACCCGGCGGTCGGCGCCGAAGAGGGCGCCGATGACGGAGTCCCCGCTGCGGAGCGGTACGGCGACGATGGCGCGCAGTCCCTCGGCGCGGACGGCCTCGTCCCCGGGGTCGACGACCTCGGCGCCGTCGAGCGCGGCGGCCGGGTCGGGCGCCTCGCCGTTGGAGAACCGCTCGTCGGCCGGGTAGTCGGGGGTCCAGACGGGTTCGCCGGCGCGCTGGACGACGCCGCCGAGGCAGTTGCCGGTGCCGATGCGCAGTCCCACGCTGAGCCCGGGTCCCGCGGCGTCGCCGGTGTCCCCGCCGGTGCGGGAGCCCTCGGTGACGCGGATGTAGCAGGCCCCTTCGGGGCCGCGGAGGGTCACGTACGCCATGTCGAGGCCGAGGAGGTGGCGGGCCCGGCGGGTGACGATCCGGAGCAGGCCGTCCAGGTCGTAGCTGAGCGTCAGATCGCGCGCGGTGTCGGTGAGGACGGCGAGGGAGGCGCCGCTGTGGGCGGCCCGGGCGCGGTCCGCGGCGCGCTCGTCGTGGAGGGAGCGGGCGAGGGTGACGGCCCGCTCCAGCCTGCCGAGTCCGGCCTCGTCGAGTCCGGCGAGCCGGGCCTCGTCGAGCAGGGTCTCGAACTGGCCGGGCGGGCCCTGCCCGGCGAGCAGTTCCAGGACCGCGAGCAGCGCGTCGGCGCCCGCGTCGGCGTCGTGCGTCTCCATGGCCCCACCCCCGTCGTCGAGCTTAAATCGGGCACCTCGGAGGAAACCCGTCCTGACGGCCGAAACTAATTCGGTCCCGGGAGCGGGTCAACGGTGACGTGCGGCACTTCATTCCCCGAGGTCGGGTTCCCGCCACCGGGAGAGCCGACGGGGCGTCAGACGGCGACGGCCACGCCCGTCGTCACCGGTTCGGCGCGGCCGGGCTGCTGCTGGACGGGGACGCGCGGCAGGGCGGAGCCGTACCAGGTGACGGTCGGCGTCCCGTCGGCGGGCGCGGCGGGGGATCCGTACCCGGTCCCGTGTCCGGCTCCGTCCCCGAAGACGCCCCCGGCGAAGGAGCCGGGGCGGGACGCCCGGCCGGCGGCGCCCACGCGCGTGTGGCGGAGGGCGAGGACCGAGTGCTGGAGCCTGCGGAGGCGAGCGGAGGGCTCCATGCCGGTCTCCCGGTGGAGGGTCGCGCGCAGCCGCTCGTAGACGGCGAGGGCCTCCTCGTGGCGGCCGCAGCGGAGCAGGGCGACCATGAGGTGGGCCTGGAGGGGTTCGTTGGTGGCGTAGCGGGCGGCGAGGCCGGGGAGTTCGGAGAGGATCTCCTCGTGCCGGCCGAGGCCGAGCTGGGCCTCGACCCACTGGTCGAGGACGCTGAGCCGGGCGCACTCCAGCCGCTCGATCTCGCGGAGGAGGCAGGGGCCCGCCGCCACGCCCGCGTAGGGCTCGCCGCGCCAGAGGGCGAGGGCCTCGCCGAGCCGCAGCGAGGCGCGGGTCAGGTCGCCGGCGTCCATGGCGCGGTAGCCGGCGCCGGCCGCGCGCTCGAACTGTCCGATGTCGTGGACGCCGCCGCCGGTGTCGAGCCGGTAGCCGCCGGGGAGCGAGACGAGGACCGCGTCGGCGGTGCGCCGCTCGGCCCAGCCGCCCGGCACGCCGTCCGCCTCGGACGCGTGGAGGGCGCGGGCGATGAGGGCGCGCAGCTCGGCTATGTGGGTCGCGAGTTCGGTCCGCGCGCCGCGGGGGGCGCCGGAGGGCCACAGCTCCTCGGTGAGGACGGTGACGGGGACGACCTGGCCCGCGAAGGCGGTGAGCAGCGCGAGCACCTGGCGCGGCGCGGCCGCGGTCGGGGCGATCGAGACCCCGTTCTCACGGACCGACAGTCCCCCCAGGATGTGGACGTCCACGATGCCCCCTCGGTGTGTGCGCAGGCGGATCCTGGGTTGATTAAAAAAAGACCCCCCGTGTCATGTCAATAAGAAACCGGAAGGTCTGGAATCCGGGTCCCTGAAATCGGGCTCATTCACCCTCTTTGAGGGGATATAAGGACGGCACCTTTCGGCCAGAGGCCGGAAGTCGATGCATGCCAGCAGCATGTTTCGGACTCGGTAGTTTGGTTTTGAAGGTTCCCTTCGGATGCGGAGGGGGTGATCTTCGACGAGATCGCGCCATCCTCGGAGCCAAGCGGACCCCCCGGTCGGTTTCCCCGCCGGGCCCGGGCCGGCCGGCGCGGGCGCCCGGCCCGGCCGGCGGCGGCCGCGGGTTCAGCCGACGGCTGCCGCGGTGAGCAGACCGAAGGCGGCGAGGATCAGGGCCGTACGGATCCGGTGGTAGGCGTTCCAGCGCGGCTCGAAGGCGGCGCGGCTCGCGGCCGGGTCCTCGTCGGGCCCCTCGGCGGCGGCGAGCGCGGTGTTGAGGGGGACGTTGCCGACGACGGTGACCAGGTGGTTGAGGACCGCGCAGACGAATCCGGCGAGCACCAGCCAGCGCTGCGCGCCGGTCCGGCCGTCCACCGGCACCAGGTAGGCGGCCACGGGGAGGACGGCGGAGGCGAGGAAGACGGTCATGAAGACCGCCCTGGGCACCGCCTCGTTCACGCGGCGCATCGCGGTGACGAACGCGGCGTCGGAGAGGCGGCCCAGGGCGGGCATGATCCCGGTGAGGAAGACGAGGAGGAAACCGGCGTAGAGGCCGGTGCTTCCGACGGCGAGGGCGAGCAGCAGGGTGGCCATGGGGTCATGATGCCCGCCCCTCCGGCGGAGGGGCCCGTTCCCCTCCGCCGGCTCCCGCCACGCGCGCGTGGCGGGGACTGGCAGGCCCGGACGCACGGGCCGGTGCGTCCGGGCCCGACGGCTCAGGCGTACGGGTCGGCGGAGGTGAACTCACCCTCCGGGGCGGGCTGTTCGCCCATCAGCCGGTCCGCCTGGCGCACCGCGTCGGCGAGCTCCCCGACCACCGCGGAGCCGGAGCGGCCCCGGATCCCGTCGGCGTACGCGGCCAGTTCGGCGAGGCGCGGCGCGCCCGGCAGCGAACCGCCGCGCAGCGCCTCCGCGAAGTAGGCCGAGATCGCCGAGAGTTGCAGGCTGTCGTGACCGGTCCCCCAGAGCCCGGCGTGCAGCGCGCCGGACTCGACGGTGCCCGAACGCTCCTGCGGGGAGCGGGATTCGGGGTCGAGCCAGCGGACGGTGGCGGTGGCGATCCGGCCGCTCGCGCCCGGTCGGGTCTTCACCGCGTACAGGGCGGTGACGGTGTGACCGGCGCCGACCTCGCCGCCGTCGACCCGGTCGTCGCGGAAGTCCTCGTCGGCGACCGCGCGGTTCTCGTACCCGATCAGCCGGAACCGCTCCACGGTCGCCCGGTCGAAGGCGACCTGCGCCTTGGCGTCCCGGGCGCGCAGCTCGACCTGGGCGGGCAGCTGGTCGACGAAGACCTTGCGGGCCTGCTCCTGGGTGGAGACGTACGTGGTCTGGCCGTCGCCCCGGTCGGCGAGACGTTCCATCAGCGCGTCGCCGTACTCGCTGCCGACGCCCACCCCGAAGAGGGTGATGCCGTGCTCCCTGCGCTGCTCCTCGACGCGGCCGAGGAGGGCGTCGGCGGACGTCTCGCCGGTGTTGGCGAGGGCGTCGGAGAGCAGCACGACCCGGTTGACGGCGCCCTTCCGGTGTCCCTCGGCGGCGACGTCGTAGCCGGTGCGCAGGCCGGCCTCCAGGTTGGTGGAGGAGCGGACGGCGAGCGAGTCGACGGCCTCGCGGACCCGCTCGCGGGCGTCTCCGAGCCGGGTCATCGGCAGCAGGGTCTCGGCCCCGTCGCTGAAGGCGACCAGGGCGACCGAGTCGTCGTCGCGGAGCTCCTCGGCGGCGAGCCGCAGGGAGTGCTGGACGAGGCCGAGGCGGCCGGGCCCGCTCATCGAGCCGGAGACGTCGACGACGAAGGTGAGGGCGGCGGGCGGGCGTTCGCCGGCGCGGTCCGCCTCCCGGGTGGCGAGCCCGACCCGGACCAGCGACCACCCCTCGGCCCCCGTGCGGGCGCCGTCCACGGTGACGCTGAAGCCGTCGTCGGCGGGGCGCGGGTAGTCGGGGCGGAAGCTGTTGACGAACTCCTCGGGGCGCACGGTCGAGGCGTCGGGCAGCCGGCCCTCGGCGAGCGCGCGGCGGGCGTAGCCGTAGGAGGCGGTGTCGACGTCGAGGGCGAAGGTGGAGAGGTAGTCGGGGGCCCGGCTCGGGGCCCGCTGCTCGCCCTCGGGCGCGTCCGTGGCCCCGTCGGCCGGGGACGGCGCGGCGGTGCGGCTCCCGTCGGGGAGCAGCGGCGCGGCCTTCCCGCGGTCGCCCGACGTCCGCTCCGCCGTGCCGCCGGAGCAGCCGGCGAGGACGAGGCCGGCGGCGAGCGTCCCGGCGAGGACGGCGGCGCGGATCCTCCTCGGTCCCTGAGGTCGTTTCATGGTCGACTCCCCGTTTCTGTACGGAACTCGTTCCGGGCGCGGGTCGGCGCCGGGCTCGGCGGGAGCCGCGCCCGGCTCCTGCGACTGTGACGAACGGACGGGCTCCGCGGACCCCGCGAAGGAGTTGCGGATGGATCTCGATGTGGCAACGGAGACCGGAACGGGGGGGCAGTGGCATGGAGACGCCAGGTTTGTCCACAGGGGTTGTCACCGTGCGGATTCGCATGAGTACATGGAGTGGACATCGATCGGGCGGGGGTGGTCAGCGGTGGCAGAGAGCGCGGGCTCCGTGGTGCTCGCCCGTTCGGCGATGAACCGGGCCGCGACCGAGGGACAGCGGCCGGCGGGGCGCCCGGTCCGGGGCGCGCGGCGCATCAGCGCGGCGCTCGCCGGGCTGGCCGCCTCGACCCGGTACGAGCTGTTGACCTTCGACGATCCGGTGGCCTCGGCGGACCGCGCGATCCCCGAGCCGTTCCTGGAGCTGGCGGGAGCGTGCATGCGCGCGGCGGCGGAGCGGGCCGGGGAGGTGCGGCGGATCGTGCCCCGGCACGCGCTGCCCCGGCTGGAGGACGGGCCGCGGATACCCGGGCGGGCGCGGTGCGCCGACGCGATCCCGTTCAAGCTGATCGTGGTGGACCGGACGGTGGCGGCGGTCCCGCTCGATCTGGAGCTGCTGTACAACGGGCTGCTGCTGATCCGGGACCCGGTGGTGGTGCAGGCCCTGGTGCGGGCGCACCACGCCTTCTGGGCGGCGGCCGAGGAGCTGGGGCGCGTCCCGCCGCCCCGGCCGGCGAGCGGGCCGCCGGAGCAGTTGCGGCCGGTCCTGGAGGCCCTGTTGTCGGGGCTGACGGACGAGGCGGCGGCGGCCCGGCTGGGCATGTCGGGGCGGACGTACAGCCGGCGGGTGGGCGAGCTGCTGGCCGCCCTGGGGACGACGAGCCGCGTGCCCGGCGGCGCGGGCGGGGGGCGGGGGGGGGGGGCGGGGGGCGCGGCGGGGCGCCCCGGCCCGCCGGCGGCGGGGGCCCCCCCCCCCCCTCGGAGGGGGTGGTTGTGAGACCGGGCGGGCCGGGGTCTACGACACGATGTCCTTGCGGGCGAAGCCCCGGAAGGCGAGGGCGAAGAGGACCAGGGCGTAGGTGACGGAGACCGCCGAGCCCTGGATCATGCCGCCCCACTCCAGCCGGGGCTGGAGGGCGTCGATCCAGGCGAACTGCCAGTGCGCGGGGAGGAGGTCGCGCCAGTCGCCGAGGGCGGTGACCGCGTCCAGGACGTTGCCGACGATGGTCAGGCCGACGGCTCCGCCGACCGCGCCGAGCGGGGCGTCGGTGCGGGTCGAGAGCCAGAAGGCGAGGCCCGCGGTGACCAGTTGGGAGACGAGGACGAAGGCCGTGGCGATGCCCAGGCGGAGGACGGACTCCCCCGCCGGGAGCGAGCCGCCGGCGGGCAGCTGGAGCGGGCCCCAGCCGTAGGCGACCGTGCCGGCGGCGAGGGCGAGGAGCGGGAGGAGGAAGAGCGCCGCGGCACTGTAGCCGAGCGCGACCGTCAGCTTGGCGGCGAGCAGCCGGGAGCGCGGGACCGGGGCGGCCAGCAGGTAGCGGAGCGAGGACCAGCCGGCCTCGGAGGCGACGGTGTCGCCGCAGAACAGCGCCACGGGGATGACGAGGAGGAAACCGGCCGAGACGAAGAGGCAGGTCGCCGCGAAGTTGGCGCCCGAGGCGGTCGCCGTGTCGATGAGGGTGATCCGGCCGCCGCGGTCGTCGGCGTCGGGGCCGCCGATGGCGAAGGCCACGATCAGGACGAACGGCAGGGCGGCGAGCACCCCGGCCATCACCAGGGTGCGGCGGCGCTTCCACTGGCGCAGGGCCTCGACGCGCAGCGGCAGGGTGCGGCCGGGGCGGTAGCCGGGGGCGAGGGCCTCGGGACCGGAGCCGGGTCCGGGGCGGGGGCCGGTGGCCGTCGCGGTCATGCGGATCCTCCGATCAGGGTCAGGAAGGCGTCCTCCAGGCGTCGGTGCGGGCCGACCCCGGTCAGCGGGACGTCCAGGCGGACGAGGTCGCCGATCAGCGCGGTCGCGTCGGCGGGGGCGTCGAGGCGGACGAGGAGGCCGTCCTCGGCGCGGACGGCGGAGGCGACGCCCGGCAGGACGGCGACCTTCTCGACGAGCGCGTCGGGGACGGGCGCGGCGAGGGTGACGAGCAGGGTGTCGCCGGCGCCGGTGATCTCGGCGACCGGCCCGGCCTGCACGAGCCGCCCGCGGTCCATGACGACGAGGTGGGTGCAGGACTGCTCGACCTCCGCGAGGAGGTGGCTGGAGACGATGACGGTGCGGCCGCCGGCCGCGTACCGGATCATCACCTCCCGCATCTCGCGGATCTGCGGCGGGTCGAGCCCGTTGGTGGGTTCGTCGAGGATGAGGAGGTCGGGCAGGCCGAGCATGGCCTGGGCGATGGCGAGCCGCTGCCGCATGCCCTGCGAGTAGGTGCGGACGGCCCGTTCGAGGGCGCCGCCCAGGTTGGCGATGCGCAGGGCCTCGTCGAGGTGGGCGTCCTCGGCGGGGCGGCCGGTGGCCTTCCAGTACAGCTCCAGGTTCTCCCGGCCGGTGAGGTGCGGCAGGAAACCGGCGCCCTCGACGAAGGAGCCGACGCGGGAGAGGACCGGGGCGCCGGGGCGGATCGCCTGGCCGAAGACGCGGATCTCGCCCTCGTCGGGGGTGATCAGGCCCATCAGCATGCGCAGGGTGGTGGTCTTCCCCGCCCCGTTGGGGCCGAGGAGGCCGAGGACCTGGCCCTGTTCGACGCGGAAGGAGAGCTCGCGGACCGAGTACCGCTCGCCGCCCTTGTACTTCTTCGACAGGCCGGTGATCTGGAGGGGCACGGCGGCGAGTCCGGGGTCCGGGGCCGGGGTCGCCGTGCGGCGGCGGGCGGTCAGCAGGAGCGCGGCGGCGACGGCGAGGCCGGCGAGCGGCAGACCCCACACCCACCGGGGCAGGGCGGCGGCCTGGGTGGCGACGGCGGGGGCGGTGGGCACGGTGAGGGGGCCCTCGACGGCGACGGTGTAGCCGGCGGTGGCGGCCGGGGAGGCGTAGCCGAGGTCGGTGGCGGAGACGACGAGCCGGAGCCGGTGGCCGGCCTCCACCTCGTGGTCGATCGCGGGCAGGGTCAGGGTGACCGGCCGGCCCTTCGCGGCGTCCTCGACGCGGACCGGGGCGACGAGCTGGGCGGGCAGCACCTGCTGACGCCCGTCGGGCCCTACGTCGTACACCTTGGCGAAGAGGACGGCGGAGCCGTCGGCGGCGGTGGAGGTGACCTTGACGCGGACGGTCGGGGTGCCGGTGATCCGGAGCGGCGCGGTCTGCGGGGCCGCGTCGAAGCGGGCGTGCTGGCCGGGGAAGTCGAGGGCGAGGCCCACGCCGAGGGAGGAGGAGAGGCCGGAGAGGCCGCCGCCGAGGCCGGGGACGGCGGAGAGGGCGGGCGGGGCGCCGCCCGCCGGGTTGGTGAAGCGCTGCGGCGGCCCGGCGAGGGCGAGGTCGCGGGTGCCCTCGCGGAGCCCCGGGTAGCGGTCGGCGGTGGCGGCGCGGAGGGTGGCGCGGCCGTCGGTGGAGTCGACGCCGCCGGTGCGGCTGACCCGGAAGGCGGGGCCGGTGTCGACGGAGGCGTCCCGCTTCAGCCAGCGGTCGAACCAGGCGCCGATCCGGTCCTCGACGCGCCCGGCCTCGCGGTCGCCGCCGTCGTGGCCGCCGGCGGCCCAGTCGACCGCCACCGGGGCGCCGTTGGCGGCGAGGGCGCGGGCCATGGCGTCGGACTGGTCGAGGGTGAAGAGGGAGTCGGTCTGGCCCTGGACGATCAGGGCGGGGACCTTGATCCGGTCGCCGACGGCGGAGGGGCTGCGGGCCTCCAGGAGCGCGCGGGCCCCGGCGTCCGGCACGCCGGAGACGGCGACGCGGTCCTTGAGGGCGCAGACCTCGGGCGCGAACCGGCCGCAGGCGTCGCCGCCCGGTCCGGTGCCCATCGAGAAGAGGATGCCGGACCACAGCTTCTTGTGGACGCCCGCGGGGAAGAGGGCGTCGGCGAGGTTCCAGTAGGCGATCTGCGGGGCGATCGCGTCGACGCGCGGGTCGTGGCCGGCGGCGAGGAGGGAGATCGCGCCGCCGTAGGAGGCGCCGGTGACGCCGACGCGCGGGTCGCCCTTTCCGTCGAGCAGCACCTCGGGCCGGGCGGCGAGCCAGTCGATCAGCCGCCGCACGTCCTTCACCTCGTGGTCGGGGTCGTTGAGCCCGATCCTTCCCCCGGAGGCGCCGAAGCCGCGCGCGGACCAGGTGAGCACGGCGTAACCGTCCCGGGCGAGCCGTTCCGCCTGGGCCCGGACGTCGTCCTTGGAGCCGCCGAAGCCGTGCCCGACGAGCACGGCGGGCCGCCGTCCGCCCCCGCCGGCGGTGAAGTACGAGGTGTCGATCCGCACCCCGTCGAGGGTGAGGGCCCGGTCCTCGCGGTGGACGGGCGGCGGGTCGTCCAGCGCGGCGGCGGTCCAGGCGCCCGCGCCCGCGAGGACGGCGAGGGCGGCGGTGGCCGCGGCCCACCGGGGAAGTCGGAGTCGCATGCCCCCGAGCGTAGGCGGGCCGGCCGTGCGCGGGGGCGGCCCCCGGACGGAGTTCCGCGGCCTCCTGGAGTCGTACGCGGTACGGTCCGCGTACAGCGGTCGCGGTACGCGGGGACCTGGAGGCGGCATGGGCGGAGCGGGCGGTTTCGAGATCAGGCCGGCCCGGACGGTGGCCGAACTCCTCGCCGCGGAGCACCTGTACGACGGTCCGGCGCGGCCGGAGTGGGCGGAGCGCTTCCTCGCCTCCCCCGGTCACCTGATGCTGATCGGGTACGCGGCCGACGGCACCCCCGCCGGCTTCGTGACGGGCGTCGAGATGGTCCATCCGGACAAGGGCGCCGAACTCTGCCTGTACGAGCTGGGCGTCGACGGGCCGTACCGCCGCCGCGGCCTCGGCCGGGCCCTCGCGGAAGCGCTCGTGGCGGCGGCCCGGCGGCGCGGCTGCGCGGGCGTCTGGGTCCCGGTGGACACCGACAACGGCCCGGCCCTGGCGACCTACCGCGCGGCGGGCGCGGCCGACGAGGGCGTGTGCGCGATCCGCGCCTGGTCCTTCGCCCCGCCCGCCTGAGGGGGCGGGGCGCACGCCCGACGGCCCCCGGGGCGCGGTGCTCCGCGTCCCGGGGGCCGTCCCGTGTTCCGGCGCCGGGTCAGTGGTTGCGCGGGAAGCCCAGGTCGACGCCGGCGGGGGCGTCGGCCGGGTCGGGCCAGCGGGTGGTGACGACCTTGCCGCGGGTGTAGAAGTGCACGCCGTCGTTGCCGTAGATGTGGTGGTCGCCGAAGAGCGAGTCCTTCCAGCCGCCGAAGGAGTGGTAGCCGACCGGCACCGGGATCGGCACGTTGACGCCGACCATGCCGGCCTCGACCTCCAGCTGGAAGCGGCGGGCGGCGCCGCCGTCGCGGGTGAAGATCGCGGTGCCGTTGCCGAACGGCGAGGCGTTGATGAGGGCGAGGCCCTCCTCGTACGTCTCGGCGCGCAGCACGCACAGGACCGGGCCGAAGATCTCGTCCCGGTAGGCCTGGGCCGTGGTGGGCACGTGGTCCAGGAGGGAGAGGCCGATCCAGTGGCCGTTCTCGTGGCCCTCGACGGTGTACCCGGTGCCGTCGAGGACGACCGTGCAGCCCTCGGCCTCGGCGCCGGTGACGTAGGAGGCGACCTTGTCGCGGTGGGCGGCCGTGATGAGCGGGCCCATCTCGGAGGTCGGGTCGGTGCCGGGACCGATCTTGATCTTCTCGGCGCGCTCGCGGATCTTCTCGACCAGCTCGTCGCCGACGGCGCCGACGGCGACGACGGCGGAGATCGCCATGCAGCGCTCGCCGGCGGAGCCGTACGCGGCGGAGACGGCGGCGTCGGCGGCGGCGTCGAGGTCGGCGTCCGGGAGGACCAGCATGTGGTTCTTGGCGCCGCCGAGCGCCTGGACGCGCTTGCCGTTGGCGGAGGCGGTGGTGTGGATGTACTTGGCGATCGGGGTCGAGCCGACGAAGGAGATCGCGGCGACGTCCGGGTGCTCCAGGAGGCGGTCGACGGCGACCTTGTCGCCGTGGACGACGTTGAAGACGCCGTCCGGCAGGCCGGCCTCGGCGAGCAGTTCGGCGATCTTCAGGGACGGCGAGGGGTCCTTCTCGCTGGGCTTGAGGACGAAGGTGTTGCCGGTCGCGATGGCGATCGGGAACATCCACATCGGCACCATGGCCGGGAAGTTGAAGGGCGTGATGCCGGCGACGACGCCGACGGGCTGGCGGATCGACGCCACGTCCACGCGGTTGGAGACCTGGGTGGACAGCTCGCCCTTGAGCTGGGTGGTGATGCCGCAGGCCAGGTCGACGATCTCCAGGCCGCGGGCGACCTCGCCGAGCGCGTCGGAGTGGACCTTGCCGTGCTCGGCGACGATCAGCTCGGCGATGGCGTCGCGGTTGGCGTCGAGCAGCGCGCGGAACTTGAAGAGGATCGTGGTGCGCTGGGCCAGCGAGGAGGTGCCCCAGGTGGCGAAGGCGTCCTTCGCGGCGGCGACGGCCGCGTCGACCTCCTCCGCCGAGGCGAGGGCGACCCGGGTGGTGACGGCACCGGTGGCCGGGTCGGTGACCGGGCCCCAGTTGCCCGACGTGCCCTCGACGGTCTTGCCACCGATCCAGTGGTGGACGCTCTTCGTCATGACGAGTTACTCCTTCAGGGCCTTCAGAGATGGCGGCGCCGGGCGGTGACGTGCCGGTCGTACTCCTCGCGGGCCTTGACCGCCGACGGGCGGGTCGAGGTCTCGGCCACGGGCACATCCCACCACGCCTGCGCCGGGGGCGCGCCCGACACACTGTCTGCCGTTTCGGTCTCGACGTAGACACATGTGGGATCCGTGGCGCTCCGGGCGTCCGCGAGGGCTTCCCGCAGGTCACGGATGGTGCGGGGGCGCAGCACCCGCATCCCGAGGGAGGCCGCGTTGGCCGCGAGGTCGACGGGGAGCGGGGGGCCGGTGAAGCGTCCGTCGGCGTCCCGGAAGCGGTAGTCGGTGCCGTACCGCTCGCCGCCGACCGCCTCGGAGAGTCCGCCGATGGAGGCGTACCCGTGGTTCTGGAGGACGATCAGCCTCAGCGGCAGCCGCTCCTGGACGGCGGTGACGATCTCGGTGGGATTCATCAGGTACGTCCCGTCCCCGACGAGCGCCCAGACGGGCCGGCCGGGGGCGGCGAGGAGGACGCCGATCGCGGCGGGGATCTCGTAGCCCATGCAGGAGTAGCCGTACTCGACGTGGTACTGGTCGCGGGAGCGGGTCCGCCACAGCTTGTGGAGGTCGCCGGGGAGCGAGCCGGCGGCGTTGATCAGGATGTCGGTGGTGTCGACCAGGGTGTCGAGCACGCCGAGGACCTGGACCTGGGTGGGGCGGGCGGTCTCGTCGGGGGCCGCGTGGGCGGCGTCCACCCGGCGTTCCCACGCGGCCTTCGCGGAGGCCCAGGTCAACGGGCGCGGCGGGTGGTCGCCGAGGGCCTCGGTGAGGGCGGCGAGCCCTTCCCGGGCGTCGGCGACGAGCGGCAGCCGGGCGGCCTGCTTGTGGGCGTCGAAACCGGTGACGTTGAGGTTGAGGAAGCGGGCTCCCGGGGCGAAGAGGGTGCCGGAGGCGGTGGTGAAGTCGGTGTAGCGGGTGCCGACGCCGATGACCAGGTCGGCGGCGCGGGCCAGGTCGTTCGCCGTGGCGGTGCCGGTGTGGCCGAGCCCGCCCACCTCGCACGGGTGGGTGTGCGGGAGGGCGCCCTTGCCGGCCTGGGTGGTGGCGACGGGCAGTCCCGCGCGCTCGGCGAAGGTCCGCAGGGCGTCCTCGGCGGCGCTGTGCCGGACCCCGCCGCCGGCGACGAGCAGGGGGCGGGCGGCCTCCCGCACGGCCCGCGCGGCGGCGTCCAGTTCGGCCCGGTCGGGGCGCGGGCGGCGGATCCGCCAGGTCCGCTCGGCGAAGAACTCCTCGGGCCAGTCGTACGCCTCGGCCTGCACGTCCTGCGGGAGGGCGAGGGTGACGGCGCCGGTCGCGGCCGGGTCGGTGAGGACCCGCATCGCCTCCAGGGCGGCGGGGATCAGGGCCTCGGGGCGGACGATCCGGTCGAAGTGGCGGGAGACGGGGCGCAGGCAGTCGTTGACGGAGACGTCGCCGGCGTACGGCACCTGGAGCTGCTGGAGGACGGGGTCGGCGGGGCGGGTGGCGAAGGTGTCGCCGGGCAGGAGGAGGACCGGGAGGTGGTTGATCGTGGCGAGGGCGGCGCCGGTGACGAGGTTGGTGGCACCGGGGCCGATGGAGGTGGTGACGGCGTGCGCGGAGAGCCGGTTCGACTGGCGGGCGTAGCCGACGGCGGCGTGCACCATGGCCTGTTCGTTGCGGCCCTGGTGGAAGGGCATGCCGTCCTCCTCGACCAGCGCCTGGCCGACCCCGGCGACGTTGCCGTGGCCGAAGACGCCCCAGGTGGCGGCGATGAGCCGGTGCCGCTCGCCGTCCCGTTCGGCGTACTGGACGGCGAGGAAGCGGACGAGCGCCTGGGCCACGGTGAGCCTCATGCGTATCCCTCCGTGTGGTCCGGGTGGAAGCTGATCTTCCATTCCCGCTCGGGTCCGGGTCCCGCCATGACGTTGAGGTAGTAGAGGTCGTGGCCCGGCTGGGCGATCGAGGGGCCGTGCCAGCCGTCGGGGACGAGGACGGCGTCGCCGTGCCGGACCTCGGCGAGCAGGTCGGCGCCGCCGGGCCGCGAGGGCGAGATCCGCTGGTAGGCGCGGCCGCGCGGGTCCGCGATCTCGTAGTAGTAGATCTCCTCCAGGACGGACTCGGTCCCGGGGCGGTGCTCGTCGTGCTTGTGCGGCGGGTAGGAGGACCAGTGGCCGCCGGGGGTGATCACCTCGACGGCGATCAGCCGGTCGCAGGGGAAGGCGTCGGCGGAGGCGAAGTTCCGTACGAGGCGGGTGGTCCCGCCGCTGCCGCGGGTCTCGACGGGAACCTCCGGCGCGGGGCCGTAGCGGGCGGGGAGTCGTCGCTCGCAGTTCGCTCCTGCCAAAGCGAAGCGGCCTCCCGCGCCGGAGGCGATCTGGGCGTGGGCGTCGCGCGGTACGTAGACGAAGTCGGTCACGGAGGCGAACGCGCTCTCGCGGCCCCCGAGTTCGAAAAACTCCCCGTCGACGCGCACGGTACAGGCCCCGGCGAGGGGAAGCACCACCCATTCGGCATCCGCGCTGTCGAAGGTGTGTTCCGCGCCGGGCGGCAGGTCGAGGACGCGGAGCGCGGAACGGCTCCATCCGGCGGTGCCGGGGTCGACGTCCAGGGCGTACGGGCCCCGGGCGGCGGTCCCGGCGGGGAGGTGGAGGCGGGGGCCGGGGGTGGTCACGTGCGGGGGTCCTTCGGCGGGAGGGTGCCGGAGCCGGTGGCGAGGGCGCGGTCGATCTCGGCGGCGTCGGGCATGGCGGGGGCGCAGCCGAGGCGGCCGGCGACGATGGCTCCGGCGGCGTTCGCGCGGCGCAGGGTCTCCTCCAGCGGGAGGCCGGCGAGGAGGCCGTGGACGAGGGCGCCGCCGAAGGCGTCGCCGGCGCCGAGGCCGTTGACGACGTCGACCGGCAGCGGGGGGACGGCGGCGCGGCGCCCGTCGGCGGCGAGGGCGAGGACGCCCTCGGGGCCGCGTTTGACGACGGCGAGCGGGACGGCCGCGGGGTCGCCGGGGGTGCCGGGGGCGAGGAGGCCGAGGAGGGCGCGGGCGGCGGCCTCGGGGTCGCGTTCGCCGGTGGCGACCTCGCACTCCTCGGCGTTGCCGACGGCGACGGTGGCGTGCCGCAGGGCCTCGGCGTAGTGCGGGCGGGCGGTGGCCGGGTCGGGCCAGAAGGCGGGGCGCCAGTCCAGGTCGAGGACGGTGGGGGCGCGGCCGGAGCGGGCCCGCAGGGCGGTGAGGGTGGCGGCCCGGCTGGGTTCCTCGCTGAGGCCGGTGCCGGTGGTCCACAGGACGCGGGCGGCGCGGACCGCGTCGAGGTCCAGTTCGCCGGGGTGGATCTCCAGGTCGGGGGCCTTGGGGCGGCGGTAGAAGGTGAGGGGGAAGTCGTCGGGCGGGAAGAGGGCGCAGAAGGTGACGGGGGTGGGGTGGTCGGGGACCTCGGTGACCCAGTGGGCGTCGACCCCGAACTCCTTCAGCTCGCGCCGGAGGTACGCGCCGAAGGGGTCGGCGCCGGTGCGGCTGACGAGGGCGGTGCGGCGGCCGAGGCGGGCGGCGGCGACGGCCACGTTGGCCGGGGAGCCGCCGAGGAAGCGCCGGAAGGTCTCGACCCGGTCGAGTCCGACCCCGCTCTGGAGGGGGTAGAGGTCGACGCCGAGCCGCCCCATGGTGATCAGGTCGTACGGCTCCGACTCCACCCGTGCCACCTCTCGACTCCGGCGCCCGTTCCCAGGTCTAGTCGTCCGCCGGGAGGCGTGTCAACGACATGTCCGGACATTCGGACGCGTGCCCGGCGGGTCCGGCGGCCGTCTTGACGCTGCTCCGGGGCGCGGTCAAGGTGGCTGGCATGACGAAGCCGCCGTCGCCGTCGCCCTCCCGCATCCGGATCGGTTCCGCCCCGGACTCCTGGGGGGTGTGGTTCCCGGACGATCCCCGGCAGGTGCCGTGGCAGCGGTTCCTCGACGAGGTGGCGGGGGCCGGCTACGAGTGGATCGAGCTCGGCCCGTACGGCTATCTGCCCACCGATCCGGCGCTGCTCGCCGAGGAGACCGCCCGGCGCGGGCTGCGGGTGTCGGCGGGCACGGTCTTCACCGGCCTGCACCACGGGCCCGCGGTGTGGGAGCGGACCTGGGCGCACGTCGCGGAGAACGCGGCGCTGGCCGAGGCCGTGGGCGCCCGGCACCTGGTGGTGATCCCCTCCTTCTGGCGGGACGACAGGACCGGCGAGGTGCTGGAGGACCGGGTGCTGTCGGCGGAGCAGTGGCGGCACCTGACGACGCTGACCGAGCGCCTCGGGCGGGAGGTGCGGGAGCGGTACGGGCTGCGGATCGTGGTCCACCCGCACGCCGACACCCACCTCGACGACGAGGAGAGCGTGACCCGTTTCCTCGACGCCACCGATCCGGAGGCGGTGGCGCTCTGCCTGGACACCGGGCACTACGCGTACGCGGGCGGGGACAGCGTCAAGCTGATCGAGACCTACGGGGAGCGCATCGGCTACCTCCATCTGAAGCAGGTGGACCCGGCGGTGCTGGCGGTGGTGCGGGCCGAGGGGCTGCCGTTCGGCCCGGCGGTGGCGCGGGGCGTGATGTGCGAGCCGCCGTCGGGGGTGCCGGCCCTGGAGCCGGTGCTCGCGGCCGCGGCGGCGCTGGACGCGGAGCTCTTCGCGATCGTGGAGCAGGACATGTACCCCTGCGAGCCGGACGCCCCCTATCCGATCGCCCTGCGCACCCGCGGCTACCTCCGCTCCTGCGGCCTGTAGCCGGTCCGGCGCCGGGGGCGGCTCCCCGGGGTCCGTGAGCCCCCGGGCGCTCCGGCGCACGCGGGCGCGCCGTTGTGACCGTTCGTCACTTCCGTCACGGGGTTCGCGCCCCCGTCACACATGTCGCGGTTACGCGGGTTCCGCGTCACAGGAGTTCGACAGGCGCTCTCCGGCCGTCCGGGCGGCTCGTTCTCGGGGCACAGGCTCAGTGATCACCGACGCCACCGCCCGCAGCGCCCCCGAACGGCATCCCCCGCCACCGCTGCGCGGTACGGGGCGTGAGGGAGGTACAGGCATGACGGACAGAAGCCTCTGGTCGTACAAGGACATCGCGGCGCACATCCGGGTCCAGCCGGACACGGTCCGCTCCTACCGGAAGCACGGGCTCCTCCCGCCGCCCGACCACGTCGAGTCGGGCAAGCCCTTCTGGTACGCGGACACCGTCCGCGCCTGGGTCGCGAGCCGGCCGGGCAACCGGGGCCGCCGCGACTGAGCCGCCCGTCCGCCCGCGCGGCGCCGCCCTCCGGTGGAGTCCGGGGGCGGCGCCGCGGCGCGTCCCGGCCCGAACGGGTCCTCCCCGCGGCCGGGCGCGGGGCTCACCACGCCTCCGACCCGCCGCCGACCGTCGCCTCCCCCTCCTCCGGCGCCTCCTCCCGGCCCGCCCGCAGCCGCAGCGCGAGCAGCGGGAAGGCCAGGACGGAGACCATCCCGGCGCCGACCAGCGCCGCCGCCTCGCCCGCCGCCAGGGCCCCGTCGTCGAGGCCGATGGTGGTGATGGCGACGACGAGCGGCAGCGCGGTGGAGCCGTACAGCACCAGCGCGCCCCGGTCCTTCCGGTCGAGGTCGCGCGGGGCCAGGAACCAGACCGGGCCGCCGCGCACCACCAGGAAGAGCAGCAGGAAGACCGGCAGGAGCAGCAGCGCCCGGCCGCCGGAGAGCAGCGAGTCGAGGTCGAACTCGATGCCGGTGACGACGAAGAAGACCGGCACGAGGAAGCCGAAGCCGACGCCCTCGACCTTCTCCAGGATCTCCGGGCCGGCCTCGGGCGCCGCCCCGGTGAGGACGAGCCGGGTGATGAGCCCGGCGGCGAAGGCGCCGAGGAGCACGTCGAGGCCGAGCGCCGTCGAGGCGCCGAGCATCAGCGCGAGCAGCAGGAAGACGAAGCGGACCGCGAACTGGCCGCTGGTGTGCAGCGTCCGGGCGATGACGGCGGAGAACCACGGCGGGCGCGGCCGCAGCGCCCAGTACACGGCGGCCGCGGTGAGCGCGGCGAAGACCGCGAGCAGCACGGTGGACTCGGCGGCGGTGCGTCCGCTGAGCAGCAGCGCCATGGCGATGATCGGGCCGAACTCGCCGACCGCGCCGAAGGCCATGACGACCGAGCCGAAGCGGCCGCGCAGCCCGCCGGAGTCCCGCAGCACGGGCAGGACGGTGCCGAGGGCGGTGCTGGTGAGGGCGACGCCGATGAAGACGCCGGTGGCGTAGCCGCCGCCGAGGAGGACGCCGGCGGCGAGGCCGAGGGCGAGCGCCGCCAGCCAGGCCCACACCGAGCGCCGGAGGGTGTCGCCGCGGACCTTGCCGAACTCGATCTCGTACCCCGCCAGGAAGATCAGCATGGTGAGGCCGAGTTCGGAGAGGCCGTCGATCAGTTCGTCGGAGTGGGCCCAGCCGAGGACGTCGGGGCCGATGACGATGCCGAGGAGGATCTCGAAGACGGCGAGCGGGACGGGGACGCGGCGCCCCGCCCAGTAGGCCAGCAGCGGCGCCAGGACGGCGATCACCATGATCAGGACGAGCGTGGTCCCCGAATGCGACATATCGGGTATCTACCATAAGCTCCGGTCAGACGCCCCGTCGGCGGAGGGACTTGGAGGCCCGCGGATGCACGAGTACCGGCCCACGACCGAGCCCCCTCCCCCGCCCCCGGCGCCCGCCGGGCCCGCCGGGCCGCGTCCCGGCCTGTGGAAGCGCTGCCTGGGCGGCGGCCTGGCCCTGTGGGCGCTCACCGCGGTGGTCACGTACGCCACCGCCAACACCACCCTGCTGCCCACCCTGATCCTGCTGGGCAGCTTCCTCGTCCCGGGCGTCTTCGTCCTGTGGGCGTACGAGCGGCACGGCCGCGACCTCGGCCTGCCGGTGATCCTCGGCTGCTTCGTCACCGGCGGCGTCCTCGGCGTCCTGGGCGCCTCGGTGATGGAGTACTACCTGCTCCACCCCTCCCTGTGGATGTTCCTCGGGGTGGGGCTGATCGAGGAGGCGGTGAAGCTCGCCGCCCTGGTGTTCGTCGTCCGCCGCCGCCCGCACCTGCGCGGCCTGCGGGCCGGCCTGGTGCTCGGCGGGTCGGTCGGCTTCGGCTTCGCCGCCTTCGAGAGCGCGGGGTACGCCTTCAACGCGGCGGTCACCCTGGACGGCATCGACCTGCGCTCCCTGCTGGAGACGGAGATCCTGCGCGGGGTCCTCGCCCCCTTCGGGCACGGCCTGTGGACGGCGATCGCGGGCGCGGTGCTCTTCTCCTTCCGCCGCCCCGACGGCCGCTTCCGCCTCGCCGGTCCGGTCGTCGGCGCCTACCTGGGGGTCGCGGTGCTGCACGCCCTGTGGGACTCGATGCACGGGATCGCGCTCTGGCTGGTGCTGCGGCTGACCGCGACCGACCTCGACCGCTCGCTCTTCGCCCAGGGGTACCTCCCGAGCCCCACGTCCGAGCAGGAGCACCTCTTCACCCTCTTCTCGGTGGGCGGGCTGGTCCTGGTGACACTGGTGGGGCTGGCGTGGCTGGGATCGCTCGCCCGACGCGCGCCGGACACGACTGGATTTCATACCCCCTAGGGGTATAGAGTCGGCCACGTAAGGCTCCGAACCGAATGAGGAGAACGCCATGGCCGCCGAGACGCAGACCGAACTCACCACCGTCTACCAGGTCAAGGGCATGACCTGCGGCCACTGCGAGGGCGCCGTCTCCGGCGAGATCTCCGCCATCCCCGGCGTCACCTCGGTCACCGCCGTCGCCAAGACCGGCGAGGTCACCGTGGTCTCCGCCGCCCCGCTCGACCGCGAGGCCGTCGCCGCCGCCGTCGACGAGGCCGGCTACGAGCTGGTCTGACCACCCGCCGCACCGGCACCGCAGGGCCGTACCGTTGCCTGGTACGGCCCTGCTCCCCTTTTGGAACCGCACATGCCCAGCACCACCGTCACCGAGCTGATCATCGGCGGGATGACCTGCGCCTCCTGCGCGGCCCGCGTCGAGAAGAAGCTCAACCGGATGGACGGCGTCACCGCGACCGTCAACTACGCCACCGAGAAGGCCCGCGTCGAGCACGTGCCCGGGGTCGGCGTCGACGAGCTCATCGCCACCGTGGTGAGGACCGGCTACACCGCCGAGGAGCCCGCGCCGCCGGAGCCCGAGGCGGCGGCGGAACCGGAGGCCGACCCCGAGCTCGCCGCCCTGCGCCGGCGGCTGGTCGTCTCCGCCGTCCTCGCCGCCCCCGTGGTCCTGCTCGCCATGGTCCCCGCGCTCCAGTTCGACAACTGGCAGTGGCTCTCGCTCGCCCTCGCCTCCCCCGTCGTCGTCTGGGGCGGCCTCCCCTTCCACCGGGCCGCCTGGACCAACCTCCGGCACGGCGCCGCCACCATGGACACCCTCGTCTCGGTCGGCACCCTCGCCGCGTACGGCTGGTCGCTGTGGGCCCTCTTCCTCGGCGACGCCGGCGCGCCCGGGATGCGCCACGGCTTCGACCTCACCGCGGACCGCGCCGACGGCGCCGCCACGGTCTACCTGGAGGTCGCCGCCGGCGTCACTGTCTTCCTCCTCCTCGGCCGCTGGCTGGAGGCCCGCGCCAAACGGAAGGCGGGGGCCGCGCTGCGGGCCCTGATGGAGCTCGGCGCCAAGGACGTCGCCGTCCTGCGCGCGGGCGCCGAGGTGCGGGTGCCGGTGGACGCCCTCCGGGCCGGTGACCTCTTCGTCGTCCGCCCCGGCGAGAAGATCGCCACCGACGGCACCGTCGCCGAGGGCGCCTCGGCCGTCGACGCCTCGCTGCTCACCGGCGAGTCCCTGCCCGTCGACGTCACCGCCGGCGACCCCGTCACCGGCGGCTGCCTCAACGTCTCCGGCCGGCTGGTCGTGCGGGCCGAGCGGGTCGGCGACGACACCCGGCTCGCCCGGATGGCGAAGCTCGTCGAGGAGGCCCAGAGCGGCAAGGCCGGGGTGCAGCGGCTCGCCGACCGGGTCTCCGCCGTCTTCGTCCCCGTCGTCCTGCTGCTCGCCCTGGCCACCCTCGGGTTCTGGCTCGGCGCCGGCGCGGGCGCGACCGCCGCGTTCACCGCCGCCGTCGCCGTCCTGATCATCGCCTGCCCCTGCGCGCTCGGGCTCGCCACCCCGACCGCGCTGCTCGTCGGCACCGGCCGGGGCGCCCAGCTCGGCATCCTCATCAAGGGCCCCGAGGTCCTGGAGTCCACCCGCCGGGTCGACACCGTCGTCCTCGACAAGACCGGCACGGTCACCACCGGCCGGATGACGCTCACCGGCGTCCACCCGGCCGACGGCACCGACGAGCGGCTGCTGCTGCGGCTCGCCGGCGCCCTGGAGCACTCCTCCGAGCACCCGGTCGCCCGGGCCGTCGCCGCCGGCGCCGCCGACCGCCTCGGCGTCCCGGCCGGCGAGCTGCCCGTCCCCAAGGGGTTCGAGAACGTGCCCGGCCTCGGCGTGCGCGGCTCCGTCGACGGCCACCTGGTCCTCGCCGGCCGGGCCGCGCTGCTCGCCGCCGAGGAGGTGCCGGTGCCGGCGGACGCGGCGGACGGCGCCGTGCTGGTCGCCTGGGACGGGGTCTACCGCGGCTCCCTCGCCGTCGCCGACGCCGTCAGGGACACCAGCGCCGAGGCCGTCGCCCGGCTCCGCGCCCTCGGGCTGCGGCCGGTGCTGCTCACCGGCGACCGGCGGGCCGTCGCGGAGGCCGTCGCGGCCGAGGTCGGCGTCGAGGAGGTGATCGCCGAGGTGCTGCCGGAGGAGAAGGCCGGGGTGATCCGGCGGCTCCGGGACGAGGGCCGTACGGTCGCCATGGTCGGCGACGGGGTGAACGACGCCGCCGCCCTCGCCACCGCCGACCTGGGCCTCGCGATGGGCACCGGCACGGACGCGGCGATCGAGGCGAGCGACCTCACCCTCGTCCGGGGCGACCTGCGGGCCGCCGCCGACGCGATCCGGCTCTCCCGGCGGACCCTGGCCACGATCAAGGGAAATCTGGCGTGGGCCTTCGGCTACAACGTCGCCGCCCTGCCGCTGGCCGCGGCCGGTCTGCTCAACCCGATGATCGCGGGCCTGACCATGGCCTTCTCGTCCGTCTTCGTGGTGACCAACAGCCTGCGCCTGCGGCGGTTCCGTTGATTTCACCTACACGTGACGCACAAGTCCTTCACAAAGAGACCTAGATCACAGATATTGGGGGGTAACCATCTGGGCTGTTCGCGAGTCTAAGTGGGCGATGCCAGAACGTCTTGGGGGACGTTCGCCGGGAGGTCTTGGGGGACGTCCCGACAGGCAAGCGCGGCCGGGGCACGTGCACCGGGGAGCTTTGAGCGGCCCTCCCGTACGTACCCCGGCAGACCGCGCACCGGACGCCCGGCCCGGATCCCGTGGGGGGAATCCGCACCGGGGATATGGGAAGCGCCCCGCTCGCCGACCCGTGGGGGGATCGGAGAGCGGGGCGCTTCTGTCTGCCCTCGCGGCCTCAGCGGCGGTGCGCCGCCGGCCTCAGCCGGTCTGTGCGGGACCGGCTCAGCGCTCGTCGACCGGGACGAAGTCGCGGAGGACCTCGCCGGTGTAGATCTGGCGCGGACGGCCGATGCGGGAACCCGGCTCCTTGATCATCTCGTGCCACTGGGCGATCCAGCCCGGAAGGCGGCCGAGGGCGAAGAGCACGGTGAACATCTCGGTCGGGAAGCCCATCGCGCGGTAGATGAGGCCCGTGTAGAAGTCCACGTTCGGGTAGAGGTTGCGCGAGACGAAGTACTCGTCGGAGAGCGCGTGCTCCTCCAGCTTGAGCGCGATGTCCAGCAGCTCGTCGGACTTGCCGAGGGCCGAGAGGACGTCGTGCGCCGCCGCCTTGATGATCTTGGCGCGCGGGTCGAAGGACTTGTACACCCGGTGGCCGAAGCCCATCAGGCGGACGCCGTCCTCCTTGTTCTTCACCTTGCGGATGAAGGAGTCGACGTCGCCGCCGTTGGCCTGGATGCCCTCCAGCATCTCCAGGACCGACTGGTTGGCGCCGCCGTGCAGCGGGCCCCACAGGGCGGAGATGCCCGCGGAGATCGAGGCGAACATGTTCGCCTGCGAGGAGCCGACCAGACGCACGGTCGAGGTCGAACAGTTCTGCTCGTGGTCCGCGTGCAGGATCAGCAGCTTGTCCAGCGCCGAGACGACGACCGGGTCGAGCTCGTACTCCTGGGCCGGGACCGAGAACGTCATCCGCAGGAAGTTCTCGACGTAGCCGAGGTCGTTGCGCGGGTAGACGAACGGGTGGCCGATCGACTTCTTGTACGCGTACGCCGCGATCGTCGGCAGCTTCGCGAGGAGCCGGATCGTCGACAGGTGGCGCTGGCGCTCGTCGAACGGGTTGTGGCTGTCCTGGTAGAAGGTGGACAGCGCGGAGACCACGGAGGACAGCATCGCCATCGGGTGGGCGTCCCGCGGGAAGCCGCGGAAGAAGTTCTTGACGTCCTCGTGGACCAGCGTGTGCTGGGTGATCTCGTTCTGGAAGACGGAGAGCTCGTCCGCCTTCGGCAGCTCACCGTTGATCAGCAGGTAGGCCACCTCCAGGAAGGTGGACTGCTCGGCCAGCTGCTCGATGGGGTAGCCGCGGTACCGCAGGATGCCCTGCTCACCATCGAGGTAGGTGATCGCGGATTTGTAGGCGGCGGTGTTGCCGTATCCGCTGTCCAGGGTGACCAGACCGGTCTGGGCTCGCAGCTTTCCGATGTCGAAGCCCTTGTCGCCGACGGTGCTCTCGACCACCGGGTAGGTGTATTCACCGTCCGCGTACCGCAGTACTACAGAGTTGTCGCTCACGTCATCCCTCACCGACGTAGTGCCTCTTCTTCGAGGTGCCCTGACTGTCTCTACCATCCCCCACTCGGCTCAGGAGAGTGCACTCGGGGTCGCCATTGGGCCAATCAGCGGCACTCAGTGCCGCCAACCTGCACATCCTGCCCCCTTCGCCCCGGTTCCGGTAGTCCCTCGTGATCTTTCACACGAGGGCGCCCTCTGTCAGCCGGTGGGCCAGTGCGGTAAAGCGCCGTCCCGCCGAGACCGTCCGGACCGCCTGGGCGATCGCGCGACGCGAACCGACCAGCACGACGAGCTTCCGCGCCCGGGTCACGGCCGTGTAGAGCAGGTTCCGCTGGAGCATCATCCACGCACTCATGGTGACCGGGATCACCACCGCCGGATACTCACTGCCCTGCGAACGGTGGATGGTGACCGCGTACGCGTGGGACAGCTCGTCCAGCTCGTCGAAGGCGTACGGCACCTCCTCGTCCTCGTCCGTCCGGACGGTGAGGCGCTGCTCGACGGGGTCCAGCGCCGTCACCACCCCGACCGTGCCGTTGAAGACGCCGTTCGCCCCCTTCTCGTAGTTGTTCCTGATCTGGGTGACCTTGTCCCCCACCCGGAAGACCCGGCCGCCGAACCGCTTCTCCGGGAGGTCCGGGCGGGCGGGGGTGATGGCCTGCTGGAGCAGCCCGTTCAGCGCGCCCGCGCCGGCCGGACCGCGGTGCATCGGGGCCAGGACCTGCACGTCCCGGCGCGGATCGAGACCGAATCTGGCCGGAATGCGCCGGGCGGCGACCTCGACGGCGACCCGGGCCGCGTCCTCCGTCTCCTCCTCCGCGAAGAGGAAGAAGTCCGGCAGGCCCTCGGTCCGGGGCGGCACGCCCTCGTTGATCCGGTGGGCGTTGACGACGACGCCGGACTGCTGGGCCTGGCGGAAGATCCGGGTCAGCCGGACGGCGGGGACGGGGCTGCCGGGGGCCAGGAGGTCGCCCAGGACCTCGCCGGCGCCGACCGAGGGCAACTGGTCCACGTCCCCCACGAGCAGCAGGTGGGCGCCCGGGGCGACCGCCTTGACCAGCTTGTTCGCGAGCAGCAGGTCGAGCATGGACGCCTCGTCGACCACGACGAGGTCGGCGTCGAGCGGCCGGTCCCGGTCGTACGCCGCGTCCCCGCCCGGCTTCAGTTCGAGCAGCCGGTGGACGGTGGACGCCTCGGCGCCGGTCAGCTCGGCGAGCCGCTTGGCGGCGCGGCCGGTGGGCGCCGCGAGGACCACCGTGGCCTTCTTGGCCCGGGCTAGCTCCACGACGGACCGGACGGTGAAGGACTTGCCGCAGCCGGGGCCGCCGGTGAGGACCGCGACCTTCTCGGTCAGGGCGAGCCGGACCGCCTGCTCCTGCTCGGGCGCCAGGGCGGCCCCCGTGCGCTCCGCGAGCCATCCCAGCGCCCGGTCCCAGGAGACGTCCCGGAAGGCGGGCATGCGGTCCTCGGGGGCGCGCAGGAGGCGGCGGAGCTGCCCGGCGAGGGAGAGCTCCGCCCGGTGGAAGGGGATCAGGTAGACGGCGGTGACCGGCTGCCCCTCCGGCCCGGGGACGGTCTCCCGCACGACCCCCTCGGGGTCCCGGGCCAGCTCGGCGAGGCACTCGATGACGAGTCCGGTGTCCACCTGGAGGAGCTTCACGGAGTCGGCGATCAGCCGCTCCTCCGGGAGGAAGCAGTGCCCCTGGTCGGCGGACTGGGAGAGGGCGTACTGGAGGCCGGCCTTCACCCGTTCGGGGCTGTCGTGCGGGATGCCGACGGCCTGGGCGATCCGGTCGGCGGTGAGGAAGCCGATGCCCCAGACGTCGGCGGCGAGCCGGTAGGGCCGCTCGCGCACGACGGTGATCGAGTCGTCGCCGTACTGCTTGTAGATCCGGACGGCGATGGAGGTGGAGACGCCGACGGTCTGGAGGAAGACCATCACCTCCTTGATCGCCTTCTGCTCCTCCCAGGCGGCGGTGATGTTCTTGGTCCGCTTGGGCCCGAGGCCGGGCACCTCGATGAGCCGGCCGGGCTCCCGCTCCAGGATGTCGAGGGTCTCCAGGCCGAAGTGGGTGGTGATCCGGTCGGCGAAGACGGGGCCGATGCCCTTGACCAGCCCGGAGCCCAGATAGCGCCGGATGCCCTGGATCGTGGCGGGCAGCACGGTCGTGTAGTTGTCGACCTGGAACTGCCGGCCGTACTGCGGGTGGGAGCCCCAGCGCCCCTCCATCCGCAGCGACTCCCCCGGCTGCGCGCCGAGCAGCGCGCCGACGACGGTGAGCAGCTCCCCGGCGCCCCGGCCGGTGTCGACCCGGGCGACCGTGTACCCGGTCTCCTCGTTGGCGTACGTGATCCTCTCCAGCACCCCCTCCAGGACGGCGGGGCGGTGCGGCTGACCCTCGTTGGACATGCTCCGACCGTAGCGAAACCCGCCGACAACGGGGCGGGGCTGTGGACGACTCTCGCTCAGGGATGCCGTTCCTGGCCTACCATGTGGGAAGCATGGTTATTCGTCCCACATGACATGCATGGAGGCCGGTCATGAGCGTGACCAACGTGGACGTGGACGACGACGTACTGGCCGAGGCGGCGAAGCTGCTCGGCACGACCACGAAGAAGGACACGATCAACACGGCGCTGGAAGAGGTCATCAAGCGTCACCGCCGCAGGGCGGCCTTTCAGCGTCTCGCAGAACGCGGGGCACGAGGGGAGCTGGAACCCCTTCGCCGGGCCTGGGAAGCCCGTAAGGCCGCCCAGCACGGCGGGGACGCCGGGTGATCACGTACCTCATCGACACCAGCGCGTACGTCCACCTCAGCACTGATCCCCTGGCGCAGCGCCGCTGGGAAGCCGAGATCGACACGGGCGCCATCGGCATGTGCGAGGCCACCAGAGCGGAGGTGCTTTTCACGGCCACCGGCCCGGACGACCGCGACGACGTCGACGAGGAACTCGCCGCCCTGTTCGCACCGGTGCGCATCCCGAAGGACGCGTGGCGGTGGGTGGACACCGCCCAATACAAGCTGACCCTGAAAGGGCAGCACCGCGCGGCGGGCGTGGTCGATCTGCTCCTCTGCGCCACGGCGGTCCACCACGGCCTGACCATCCTGCACCGGGACAACGACTTCGCGACGGTCGCCCGTGTCCTCAAGGAGGTCGAACAGCAGGACGTAGGGCGTTCTTGACCGCCCATCCCATGGGCCGGGGCCGGGCGGGACGGGGCCGCACACCCCGGTTCCCTCCCGGCCCCGGCGGGAAGAAGGGCCGCACCCCTTCAGGACTCAGACCTTCAGGAAGGCCTCCAGGGTCTCCTCCAGGACCTCGACGCCGTCCCTCGCCCACAGGACGTCGTTGAACAGCTCGACCTCCACCGGGCCCGTGTAGCCGACCCGTTCGAGGAGGGCGGCCCACCACGTGAGGTCGATGGATCCCGTGCCGAGCTGTCCCCGGCCGTTGAGGACGCCCTCCGGGAGGGGGGTCGTCCAGTCGGCGAGCTGGAAGGAGTGGATCCGGCCGCCGGCCGCGGCGCGCTCCACCGCCGCCGGGGCGTTCTCGTCCCACCACAGGTGGTACGTGTCGACGGTGACGCCGACCTGATCGGCCGGGAAGCGCTCCGCGATGTCCAGGGCCTGGTCCAGGGTGGAGATCGCGCAGCGGTCGGAGGCGTACATCGGGTGGAGGGGCTCGATGGCGAGGCGGACCCCGCGCGCGCCCGCGTAGGGGGCGAGGACTCCGATGGCGTCCGCTATGCGCGCGCGTGCCCCGGGCAGGTCGCGGCTGCCGGCGGGCAGGCCGCCGGAGACCAGGACGAGGGTGTCGGTGCCGAGCGCCGCCGCCTCGTCGATCGCCGCGCGGTTGTCGGCCTCCCAGCCGTCGGTGGTGAAGAAGCCGCCCCGGCAGAGGGTGGTGACCTTCAGGCCCGCCTCCTCGACCAGGGCCGCGGTCTCGTCGACGCCGTACTCCTTCACCGGGTCGCGCCACAGGCCGATCCCGGGGACGCCGAGGCGGACGCATTCCGCGACCAGCTCGGGGAGGGGGAGCTGCTTCACCGTCATCTGGTTGATGCTGAAGCGGTCGAGGTTCACTGGGGGACTCCGTACACCGTGAGCAGGGACCGCATCCGGGACTCCGCGCGGGCCGGGTCCGGGAACAGGCCGAGGCCGTCGGCGAGTTCGTAGGCGCGGGCCAGGTGCGGCAGGGAGCGGGCGGAGTGGAGGCCGCCGACCATCGTGAAGTGCTCCTGGTGGCCCGCGAGCCAGGCGAGGAGGACCACGCCCGTCTTGTAGTAGCGGGTCGGCGGCTCGAAGAGGTGCCGGGAGAGCGCGACGGTCGGGTCGAGGAGCTTGCGGAAGCCGGCCGTGTCGCCGGTGTCCAGGACCCGGACGGCCTCCGCCGCGAGCGGGCCGAGCGGGTCGAAGACGCCGAGCAGGGCGTGGCTGAAGCCCTGGTCGTCGCCGGCGATCAGCTCGGGGTAGTGGAAGTCGTCGCCGGTGTAGCAGCGGACGCCCTCGGGGAGGCGGCGGCGGAGGGCGACCTCGCGGCCCGCGTCGAGGAGGGAGATCTTGACGCCGTCGACCTTGTCGGGGTGGGCGGCGACGACCTCCAGGAAGGTCTCGGTGGCCGCGTCGAGGTCGGTCGAGCCCCAGTAGCCCTCCAGGGCCGGGTCGAACATGGGGCCGAGCCAGTGGAGGATCACCGGTTCGGCGGCCTGGCGCAGGAGGTGGCCGTAGAGGTCGAGGTAGTCCTCGGGGCCGGTGGCCGCGGCGGCCAGCGCGCGGGAGGCCATCAGGACGGCCCGGGCGCCGGACTCCTCGACGACGGCGAGCTGTTCCTCGTAGGCCGCGCGGATCTCGGCGAGGGAGCCCGAGGCGAGCTGGTCGGTGCCGACGCCGCAGGCGACGGCACCGCCGACGGCCTTCGCCTCGGCGGCGGAGCGCCGGATCAGCTCGGCCGCGCCCGCCCAGTCGAGGCCCATGCCACGCTGGGCGGTGTCCATGGCCTCCGCGACGCCGAGGCCGTGGGACCACAGGTGGCGGCGGAAGGCGAGGGTGGCGTCCCAGTCGACGGCGGCGGGGCCGTCGGGGGTGGTGTCGGCGTACGGGTCGGCGACGACGTGCGCGGCGGAGAAGACCGTACGGGAGGTCAGCGGGCCGGCCGCGGCGGGCGCGAGCGGTTCGGCGCGCGGCTCGTACGCGCGCGTGCCGCCGCCCGGGAGCGGGAGGTGGAGCGTCACAGCGAGACCTCCGGGACGTCCAGGCGGCGGCCCTCGGCGGCGGACCTCAGGCCCAGTTCGGCGAGCTGGACGCCGCGGGCGCCGGCGAGGAGGTCCCAGTGGTACGGCTCGTCGAGGACGACGTGTCGCAGGAACAGCTCCCACTGGGCCTTGAAGCCGTTGTCGAACTCGGTGTTGTCGGGGACCTCCTGCCACTGGTCGCGGAAGGAGTAGGTGGCGGGGATGTCGGGGTTCCAGACCGGCTTGGGGGTGGCGCTGCGGTGCTGGACGCGGCAGCCCCGCAGGCCGGCGACGGCGGAGCCCTCGGTGCCGTCGACCTGGAACTCGACGAGCTCGTCGCGGTGGACGCGGACCGCCCAGGAGGAGTTGATCTGGGCGACGGCGCCGCCCTCCAGGTGGAAGGTGCCGTAGGCGGCGTCGTCGGCGGTCGCCTCGTACGGCTTGCCCTGCTCGTCCCAGCGGCGCGGGACGTGGGTGGCGATCTCGGCGGAGACGGAGGTGACCCGGCCGAAGAGCTCGTGGAGGACGTACTCCCAGTGCGGGAACATGTCGACGACGATGCCGCCGCCGTCCTCGGCGCGGTAGTTCCAGCTGGGGCGCTGGGCCTCCTGCCAGTCGCCCTCGAAGACCCAGTAGCCGAACTCGCCGCGCACGGACAGGATCTCGCCGAAGAAGCCGCCGTCGATGAGCCGCTTGAGCTTGAGCAGGCCGGGGAGGAAGAGCTTGTCCTGGACGACGCCGTGCTTGATCCCCTTCTCCGCGGCGAGGCGGGCGAGGTCGAGGGCGCCGGCGAAGTCGGCGGCGGTGGGCTTCTCGGTGTAGAGGTGCTTGCCGGCCTCGATCGCCTTGGTCAGGGCGTCGACGCGGGCCGAGGTGACCTGGGCGTCGAAGTAGACGTCGATCGAGTCGTCGGCGAGGACGGCGTCGAGGTCGGTGGACCACTCGGTCAGGCCGTGCTTCTCGGCGAGGGCGCGCAGGGCGTGCTCGCGGCGGCCGACGAGGACCGGCTCGGGCCACAGGACCTCGCCGTCGCCGAGGTCGAGGCCGCCCTGTTCGCGCAGGGCGAGGATCGAGCGGACGAGGTGCTGGCGGTAGCCCATGCGTCCGGTGACGCCGTTCATGGCGATGCGGATGGTCCTGCGTGTCACGGATTGTCCTCTCCCTGCGGGCCTGCGCCCTCGTTCACTGCGCGGAAGCACGGCAGAAAGCGCTTCCGGCGCGACGATAGAAAGCGCTTTCTGCCGCAGATGACGCTAGCCTGCCGACATCACGCCGGACAAGGGCCCCGCACCTTCGGCCTCGGAGGCACGCGAGGGCGGGGGCCCGCACGAGGGGGGACACGCACGATGTCGGAGGTACGCACGCGATGACCGTCACCCTGGCGGACGTGGCCGCCCGCGCCCGGGTCTCCCCCGCGACCGTCTCCCGCGTCCTGAACGGCAACTACCCGGTCGCCGCCTCGACCCGCGAGCGGGTCCTCAAGGCGGTCGAGGAGCTGGACTACGTCCTCAACGGACCGGCCAGCTCGCTCGCCGCCGCCACCTCCGACCTGGTCGGAGTGCTGGTCAACGACATCGCCGACCCCTTCTTCGGGATCATGGCGAGCGCGGCGCAGAGCGCGATCGGCGAGAGCGCCTCGGGCCGGGCGGGCGGCGAGAAGCTGGCCGTCGTCTGCAACACCGGCGGCTCCCCCGAGCGCGAGCTCACCTACCTCACGCTGCTCCAGCGGCAGCGCGCCGCCGCCGTGATCCTCATGGGCGGCTCGCTGGAGGACCCCGGGCACCTGGCGGCGACGGCCGCGAAGCTCTCCCGGATGGCCGAGGCGGGGACGCGGGTCGTGCTGTGCGGCCGGCCGCCCGCGCCCGGGGACGCCCACACCGCCGCGCTCGTCTTCGACAACCGCGCCGGGGGGCGCCGGCTCACCGAGCACCTGCTCGACCTCGGCCACCGGCGGATCGGTTACGTCGCCGGGCCCGCCGACCGCACCACCACCCGGCACCGTCTGGAGGGCCACCGGGAGGCCCTGGCGGCGGCGGGCGTCGCCGAGGGGCCGACCGTCCACGGCCCCTACGACCGCGCCGCCGGCCACGCGGCCGTCGCCGAGCTCCTCGCCCGCGACCCGCGCCTGACGGCGATCGTCGCCGCCAACGACACGGTGGCCCTCGGCGTCTGCGCGGCCCTGCGGGAGCGGGACCTGTCGATCCCCGGCGACGTCTCGGTGGCCGGCTTCGACGACCTCCCCTTCTCGGTCGACGCGGTCCCCGCGCTGACCACCGTCCGCCTCCCCCTCCACGAGTCGGGCGCCCGGGCCGGCCGTCTGGCCGTGATCACGGAGGCCGCGCCGCCGGGCGGCACGGAGACGGTCCCGGGCGAGCTGGTGGTCCGCGCCTCGACGGCGGCGCCGCGGGGGTAGCCCGCCGCTGTCGTGGTGAGCGAGGACACACGGAGGATCGCGTGACGACCGTACCGATGGTCACCGCCGGCGCCTGGGAGGTCCTGGACGGCGCCAACCTGCCCGACGGCTTCCGCGTAGAGATCACCGAGGGAAAGATCATCATGACGCCGCGGGGCGAGAGCCGGTCGGATGTCCTGATCGAGGCCGCGCCTCAGATCAAGGAGCAGCTGGCCGGCCAGGGCAAGGTCCTGTCGGATGTCATGATCGACTTCCCGTCCGGCCTGTGGGGTTACGCCCCCGATCTCGCCATCGTCGCCCCCGGGGCCGAGCGCGACAAGCGCGGTCGCTTCGAGTGGCACAGCCTGGAGGCCGTGCTGGAGATCATCTCGCTCAGCACCCGGGACGACGACTTCGAGAAGAAGCTGCGGATGTACGCCGAGTGCGCGATCCCGCTCTACGTGATCATCGACCCGTCGGAGGACGTCTGCACCGTACACAGCGGCCCGACGCGCACCGGCACCTACACCGAGCAGGAGAAGATCCCCTTCGGCGAGGACCTGGTCCTGCCCCTCGAAGGGCGCGAGATCGTCGTGAAGACGGACGGGTTCCCGCGTGCGGAGGGGGAGGGCTGAGCTACGCGCCGGTCTTCGGGTCCGCATGGGCCGTCAGGCCCGTGGCGGCGAGGACCGCGTCGACCGTCTCCTCCACCGTCTGGTCGGCGTTGTCGATCCACACTCCCTCGCCGGACAGTTCCTCGCGCATGGCGTCGTCGAGGAAGGCCCAGTTGGTGGTGAGGCGCTTGTGGCGGGCGTTGTTGCGCTCCCAGGCCTTGTCCGGGCCGGGGGCGAGGAAGACGGCGTGCAGCGGGCCCGCGGTCCACTGCTCGCGGTAGAAGCCCAGGTGGGAGCGGCGGACCACGACGTCGTCGACGACCGGCAGGAAACCGGCCGTGACGAAGCTGCCGGCGAGGAGGCAGGCGTTGCGGGCCCGGAGGAAGATCTGCCGGTCGGCCTCCGGGTCGTGGTCCGGAGTGGGCCAGTGGCAGCCCCGCACGATCAGGTTCTGGAGCTCGTCGACCTCGATGTGCGCGGACATCGGGAAACGGGCGGCCAGGGCGGCGGCGACGGTGGACTTCCCGCTGCCGGGGATGCCGCTGAGCAGGACGGCGCCGGGGGCGGACGGGGAGCGGTCGACGGGCACGAGATCCATGCCCGGCACCCTAGATCACCGGACCGCCGGAAGACCGGCCGGCCCGTGCGCCCGGCCCGTACGCCCGCTCCGGTCCCGCTGCCCCCGGCCGCCCCGCCCGCCCCGTACGCGAGCCGCGCCCTCCCCGGCCGCCCGCCCCGTGCCCGTGGCGCCCGGGGCGTCGCCGGTCACGTCCCGGAGGGTCGTGCCCCCGGAGCCGGCCGCCCGGTGGCAGCGGCCGGGGCGGGCGGCAGGCGCGCTCGGGGCGCGGGGGACGGCGGTCCCGTCCGTACCGGACTCCGCGCGGGCGAGGCCACCCGGTGGTGGCCGGAGGGGCGGGCGGCGCACGTTCCGGCAGGGCTCCGGGCGGCGCCCCGCGGCGGCCGTGCCGTCAGGGGGCCGGTGCGGGGCTCCCGGGCGCGGGGGCCGGGACGGCGGGCTCGGGCCGTGGTCCGGAGGGGGCGGGGGGAGCGACCGGACGCCGTGCCTCCCCGGGGGCATCCGGGCCGGTCCTCGGCCGCTTCGGGGCGAGCGACGTCAGGGCCACGCCGCCGACCAGGAGCGCCGCCGCCAGCCAGCGCAGGGGGCCGACCGGCTCGCCGAGGAAGAGGGCGGCCGAGGACATGCCGAAGACGGGGACGAGGAGGGAGAAGGGGGCGACGGAGGAGGCGGGGTGGCGGCGGAGCAGCCAGCCCCAGGCCCCGAAGCCGAAGACGGTGGTGATCCAGGCGACGTAGAGGATGACGCCGGCGCCGGTCCAGTCGAGGGCGCGCAGCGCCGCCAGGTCCCGCTCGGGGCCCTCCAGGAGGAGGGAGAGGGCGAGCAGCGGCAGGACGGGCACGGTGCTGACCCAGACCATCCAGTTGAGCGGGTCGGGCGGGGCGGCCTTGCGGGTGAGGACGTTGGAGACGCCCCAGCAGGCGGCGGCCGCGACGACCAGGACGAAGCCGGTGACCGGGCCCGAGGCGCCCTCGTCGACGGCGGCGACGCCGATGCCCGCGAGGGCCACGCCCATGCCGAGGACGGTGAGCCGGCCGGGGCGCTCGCCGAGGACGGCGAAGGCGAGGAGGGCGGTGAAGACGGCCTGCACCTGGAGGACGAGGGAGGAGAGCCCGGCGGGGGCGCCGAGGTCCATGCCGGTGAAGAGGAGGCCGAACTTGGCGACGCCCAGGGCGAGTCCGACGGCGACGATCCACTTCCAGGCGACCTTGGGGCGGCCGACGAGGAAGACGGCGGGGAGGGCGGCGACGAGGAAGCGGAGGGCGGAGAAGAGCAGCGGGGGGAAGTGGTCGAGCCCGATCTCGATGACGACGAAGTTGACCCCCCAGACCGCGGCGACGAGCGCGGCGAGGGCGATGTGTGCGGGGCGCATGGTGGTGAGCATGACGGGCCCCGACCGTGTAGCACCAGCACGGATTCCTTCATGGTTGGATGAAGCACCGCTACATCCGGACCGGTGGTCGGAGGTTCCCCGTGCTCGATCTCGGACGTCTGCGCGCCCTGCACGCCGTCTCCGTCCACGGCAGCGTGGGCGCCGCCGCGGCCGCCCTCGGCTACACCCCGTCGGCGGTCTCCCAGCAGATCGCGAAGCTGGAGCGGGAGACCCGCACGACCCTGCTCGAACGGAGCGGGCGGGGCGTCCGCCTCACCGACGAGGCCCGCCAACTCTCCGCCACGGCACAGCGGTTGCTGGCGATCGTGGAGGAGGCGGAGGTGCGCCTGGAGGAGCGGCGCGGGCTGCCCGCCGGGCGGCTGGCGATCGGCTGCTTCCCGAGCGCGGCGCGCGGCCTGATGCCCCGGGTCCTCGCGGACCTGGCCCTGCGTCACCCCGGTCTGGACGCCCGGCTGACCGAGGTGGACCCGCACCTGTCGGTGGACCTGGTGGCGCGCGGGGTCCTCGACCTGGCGGTGGCGCACGACTGGGACATCGCCCCGCTGCCGGCGCCGCCCGGGGTGGAGCAGGCGGTGATCGGCGACGACGGCTGCGACATCCTGGTGCACCGGGAGCACCCGCTGGCGGCGCGGCGGTCGGTGCGGCGGGAGGAGCTGGCGGACGAGCGGTGGATCTCGCAGCCGCCGGGGACGGTGTGCCACGACTGGCTGGTGCGGACGCTGCGGGCGAGCGGGGCCGAGCCCCGGATCGTCCATCGGGCGGAGGAGAACCACACCCAGGTCGCGCTGGTCGCGGCCGGTCTCGGCATCGCGCTGGTCCCCCGGCTCGGGCGCGGGGCGCTGCCGCCGGAGGTGGCGCCGCTGCGGCTCGACCCGGCGCCGGCGCGGCGGCTGCACGCGCTGTGGCGGGCGGGCGCGGCGCGCCGCCCGGCGATCCGGGAGACGGTCCGTACGCTCCAGGAGGCGTGGCCGTCGATCGCGGCGGGGGCCTGAAGCCGGTCGCGGGGCCTGAAGCCGGTCGCCGCGGTCCGAACCGGGACGGAGCTCTCTTCTCGGCGATTCGTGCGGGAATCCTTGACCGGGCAGTTACTTTCAGACTATCCGTTCACCTTGGAAGTTTCTTTCACGCTCGCACGGCCGGAAGGAGCACCAGTGCCCCACCCCACCCGACGCGCCCTGCTCGCCGTCACGGCGGTCGCGGTCGCCGCCGCCACGGGGGCCGTCGCCCCCGCCCACGCCACCGACGCCCGGACCGAGGAGCGGCTGCGCCGGATCGTCGGCCGGATGTCGCTGGAGGAGAAGGTCGGCCAGCTCTTCGTCTCGCGGGTGTACGGCCACTCGGCCACCGCCCCCGACCCGGCCGACGCCGACGCCAACCTCCGCGAGTTCGGCGTCCGCACCGCCGCCGAACTGGTCGAGCGCTACCGCCTCGGCGGCGTCATCTACTTCGCCTGGGCCCACAACACCCGCTCCCCGCACCAGATCGCCGAGCTGTCCAACGGCATCCAGGCCGCCGCGCTCGCCGCCCGCACCCCGGTCCCCGTCCTGATCTCCACCGACCAGGAGCACGGCATCGTCTGCCGGGTCGGCGAACCCGCCACCCTCCTGCCGGGCGCGATGGCGCTCGGCGCGGGCGGCTCCCCGGCCGACACCCGCAAGGCCGCCCGGATCGCGGGCGCCGAACTGGCCGCGCTGGGCATCCGGCAGAACTACGCCCCGGTCGCCGACGTCAACGTCGACCCGGCCAACCCGGTCATCGGCGTCCGCTCCCTCGGCTCCGACCCCGACGCGGTCTCCCGGCTCGTCACCGCGCAGATCCGCGGCTACCAGGGCGCCGGGGTCGCGGCCACCGCCAAGCACTTCCCCGGCCACGGCGACACCGCCGTGGACAGCCACTACGGCCTGCCGGTCATCACCCACACCCGCGAGCAGTGGAGCGAGCTGGACGCCCCGCCGTTCCGGGCCGCGATCGCCGCCGGCATCGACGCGATCATGACCGCGCACCTGGTCGTCCCGGCGCTCGACCCGTCCGAGGACCCGGCGACGCTCTCCCGCCCCATCCTCACCGGGGTCCTCCGCGAACAGCTCGGCTACGACGGGGTGGTGGTGACCGACGCCCTCGACATGCAGGGCGTGCGCACCAAGTACGGCGACGACCGGGTGCCGGTGCTCGCCCTCAGGGCGGGCGTGGACCAGCTGCTCAACCCGCCGAAGCTGGACGTGGCGTGGAACGCGGTCCTGACGGCGGTCCGGGACGGGGAGCTGACGGAGGAGCGGATCGAGGAATCGGTTCTGCGGATCCTGCGGCTGAAGGCCCGGCGCGGGCTGTTCGCCGAGCCGTGCACGACCCGGGAGGCCGTGGCCGCGACCGTCGGCACCGCCCGGCACCTCGCCGAGGCCGACCGGATCGCCGAGCGGACCACCACCCTCCTCGTCAACGAGGACGGCTTCCTGCCGCTCTCCCCCGCCGCGCACGGGAAGGTCCTGGTCGTCGGCGCCGACCCCGCCTCCCCGTCCGGGACGACGGGTCCGCCGACCGCCACCCTCGGGGCCGCCCTGCGGGAGCTGGGCTTCGCCCCGACCGTGCTCTCCACCGGGATCTCCCCGACCGCCGCCCGGATCGACGAGGCGGTGGCGGCGGCGGCCGGGCAGGACGTGGTCGTGGTGGGCACGTACAACGTCTCCGCGACCAGCCCGCAGCGGACGCTGGTGGCGCGGCTCGTGGCGACCGGGGTGCCGGTGGTGACGGTCGCGCTCCGCAACCCGTACGACGTCGCCCGCCTCCCCGGCCCGCGGGCCGCGCTCGCCGCGTACTCCTGGACCGACGTCGAACTCCGGGCGGCCGTACGGGTGCTGGCCGGGCGGGCGGCGCCGCGCGGGCGGCTGCCGGTGCCGGTCAGGAGCGCGGAGGACCCGGCGGTGACGCTCTACCCGGTCGGGTACGGGCTCTCGTACGCCTGACGGGCGGGGTGCGGCGCCTCGCGGGGCCGCACCCCACCGGGGGTCACGGCCGCAGGCCGTGACCCCGCGTCACGTCCTCGTCCACCGGCCGGTCCAGGCGGGCGTCGAAGCGCGCCAGGGGCCGGGCCGCCTCGACGGCGGGGGCCTCGACACCGGCCCAGGCGAGGATGCGGGCGGTGGCCTTCTCCCGCTCGGCCTCGACGAGTCCGGCGACGTTGGCGCCGTGGTTGGCGCCCGGCGCGTAGTAGACGTAGCTGTCCCGGGCGCCCTTGTCGACGCGGAACGGCTCGGCGCCCCACGGGTCGTTCTCGCCGTAGACGAAGAGCATCCGGTGCGCGTTCTTGCGGACCCAGTCGTCGACGTCCCGCATGACCCACGGCTTGAACCTCATCGGGATCTCGCGGGGCACGAAGTTCGAGGCCGGCTGGTAGCCGTAGCGGCTCAGGCCGTCGAGGTGCGGCTGCTCGATGGTGGGCGAGCCGAGCTCGGTGGCCGCCTGGTAGTAGTACGGCGTGTAGTACTCCAGGCCCTGGTCGGTGTAGGCGGACCAGCCGGCGTAGGCGTCGATCGTCTCGTAGACGGTGTCGTCGCTCGCGGTCTTCGCGTCCGGGACCGCGTCGCAGACGCCCTCGCCGTAGGACTGCCAGAAGCCCCAGACGAAGTCGAGGACGGTCGCCTCCCACGCCTTGTCGAGCGAGCCGACCGTGTTGAAGGTGGCGCCCTCGGCCGCCGCCCACGCCTTGAACTTCTCCTGGAGCGGGGCGCGGCGGAGCAGGGCCTCGCGCTGCATGGAGTTCAGCCGGTCGCGGCACTCCTTCGTGCCGACGTTCGCGAAGAACCGGTCGTAGGCCGAGTCCTCCTTGTTCACCACGTCGTTGGGGGCCACGTAGGCGACGACGCCGTCCATGTCGCGCGGGTAGAAGCGCTCGTAGTAGGTGGCGGTCATGCCGCCCTTGGAGCCGCCGGTGGAGAGCCAGTTCTCTCCGTAGACCTTCTTCAGGGCGGTGAAGATCCGGTGCTGGTCGCTGGCGGCCTGCCAGATGTCGAGCTTGGACCAGTCGGCGGGGGCCGGGCGGGACGGCGTGAAGAAGCGGTACTCCATGGAGACCTGGTTGCCGTCGACGATCCGGGTCGGCTCGGACCGGCTCGGGGTGGTGCTCAGGCCGTAGCCGCTGGTCCGGAAGACGGTGGGGCGGTCGGTGCCCTTGTGGAGGACCGAGATCCGCTGTTGGAACGTGCCGGCCCAGGGCCGCTTGTGGTCGACCGGCTGCTCGTAGTTCAGGACGAAGAAGCGGTAACCGGCGTACGGCTTCTCCTCGATCAGGGACATCCCGGGGATCGCCAGGAGGCGGTCCTTGATGTCCGCGCTCGGCGCGTCCGCGACCGTGCCGCGGGACTCCGCGTCGGCGGCGGTGGCGGTGGCCACCCCGGTGGAGCCCACGGTGCCTATGAGCACCGATATCGACAGCATCAGCCTCAGCGTCTTACGCAATTCAGCCTCCCCTTGGTTCACAGCGGTGCCGCGAACCTAGCGGGGCCGACGTCCGGGCCGCCAGACCCGGTCGGGCCTTACCTCTGCCTCAGCACAGGATCCAGCCGGTGGCGGTGGAGCGCCCGGAGACGGACGCGGTGGCGCGGACGCAGCGGTTGAGCGCGTGCACGGTCACCGGCCCGGCCTGCCGGCCCCAGCGCCCGCTCACGACGGCGGCCCGGCCGCCGCGCGGCTGGAGCGTGACCTTCATGGGCCGGGGCGCGCCCGGCCGCTTGGCGAGGACCAGCGCGCAGGCGTACTGCCGGGTCCGGTAGAGGCGCAGCTCGCCGGTGGCGAAGGAGACCGTGCGGGCGGGCCGCCCCCGGCAGGCCGAGGCCGCGTCGGCGGTGCCCCCGCCCGGCCCGGCCAGCGTCAGCAGCCCGGCGGCGAGGACGAGGACGAGGCCGTACGCGACGGGGTGCACGCGCGCGCGTGCGAGGAGCCGTCGGACCGCGCTGACTCCGGACATGCCGTTCCTCCCCCGCTCTCCCTCTGGCCGTACACGCTTACGACGCCTCCGACGCCCGTACGGTTGCCCCCGCGCGTGCCTCCGTGCCGCGGGTCACCCGGCGAAGTAGGCCATGACGAGGCCGAGGAAGGTCACCTCGGCGCCGATCAGCGTCCACAGGGCGGCCCAGCGGCCGCGGGTGGGCGGGGCGCCGTCCGGGACGGTGAGCGCCCTGATCCAGGCGCCGCCCGCGACGGCCAGGGTGCTCGCGTAGAGCCAGCCGGGGACCTCCCCGCAGGTCCCCCGCATCACGCACGCCGTGCCGCTCTCGGAGGCGAGGGCGAGGACCACGCCGAGCAGCGTCGCGGGGAGGAACAGCAGCCCGGCCCAGAGCGCGCAGCGGCGCAGGGTGCGGGCCGGGACGGGGGCGGGGCCGGGGGCGGGGTCGTTCATGGCACCGATCCAACCCCGGCCGCCGCCCCCGGGCATGAGCCCCCGTACTCAGATCGCGGCCTCAGATCGCGGCCGGTTCCTCCTCCTGCTCCGGCTCCGGGTCCGCCTCGCCGGTGAAGGTGCGCCAGAGGGCCGCGTACCGGCCGTCGCGGGCGAGGAGTTCGTCGTGGCTGCCGTCCTCGGCGACCCGGCCGTGGTCCATGACGACGACCCGGTCCGCGCGGGCCGCCGTGGTCAGGCGGTGGGCGACGATCAGGGTCGTGCGGCGGCCGGCGAGCCGCTCGGTGGCGGCGTTCACCTGGGCCTCGGTGGCCAGGTCCAGGGCGGCCGTGGCCTCGTCGAGGAGGAGGACGTCCGGGTCGACGAGCTCGGCGCGGGCCAGGGCGATCAGCTGGCGCTGGCCCGCCGACAGGTTCCGGCCGCGCTCGGCGACCTCGTGGAGGTAGCCGCCGTCCAGGGTGGCGATCATGTCGTGCGCGCCGGCCGCGCGGGCCGCCGCCTCCACCTCGGCGTCGGTGGCGCCGGGCCGCCCGTAGGCGATGGCGTCGCGGACCGTCCCGGCGAAGAGGTACGCCTCCTGCGGGACGACGCCGAGCCGGTGCCGGTACGAGGTGAGGTCCAGGTCCCGCAGGTCGGTGCCGTCCGCGGTGACCCGGCCCGAGGTCGGGTCGTAGAACCGGGCGACCAGCTTGACCAGGGTGGACTTGCCCGCGCCGGTCTCGCCGACGAAGGCGACGGTCTGCCCGGCGGGGATCCGCAGGTCGATCCCGCTGAGGGCGGCCTCCTCGGTGCCGTACGCGAAGGAGACGTCCTCGAAGGCGATCTCGCCGCGCAGCGACAGGACCTCGCGGGGCTCCGCCGCGGCGGCCGTCGACGTCGGCTCCCGGAGCAGCTCCTGCATCCGGCCGAGCGAGACGGCGGCCTGCTGGTAGCCGTCGAAGACCTGGGAGAGCTGCTGGACGGGGGCGAAGAAGAGGTCGATGTAGAGCAGGTAGGCGACGAGCGCGCCCGTGGTGAGCGTCCCGGCCTCGATCCGGTTCGCGCCGACGATCATGACGGCCGCGGCGGCGCCCGAGGACAGCAGGGTGACGAACGGGAAGTAGACCGAGATCAGCCACTGGCCGCGCACGCGCGCGTCCCGGTAGGCCCCGCCGCGCTCGGCGAACCGCGCGGCGCCCGACCGCTCCCGGCCGAAGGCCTGCACGATCCGCAGGCCGGCGACGGACTCCTGGAGGTCGGCGTTGACGACGCTGATCCGCTCGCGGGCCAGCTCGTACGCCTTCACGCTGGAGCGCCGGAACCAGTACGTGGCGAGGGCGAGGACCGGCAGGGTCGCGAAGACGACCAGGGCCAGCTGGAGGTCGAGGACCAGCAGCGCCACCATGATCCCGAAGAAGGTGACGACCGAGACGAAGGCGGTGACCAGGCCCGTCTGGAGGAAGGTCGACATGGCGTCGACGTCCGTCGTCATCCGGGTCATGATCCGGCCGGTGAGCTCGCGCTCGTAGTAGTCCAGGCCGAGCCGCTGGAGCTGGGCGAAGATCTTCAGGCGGAGCGCGTACAGGACCCGCTCGCCGGTGCGGCCGGTCATCCGGGTCTCGGCGGTCTGCGCCGCCCACTGCACGAGGACGGTGACCAGGGCGAGCGCGGAGGCGGCCCAGACGGCGCCGACGGCGAGCCGGTTGACGCCCTCGTCGATGCCGTGCCGGATGAGGACCGGGAGCAGCAGGCCGGCGCCGGCGTCGAGGGCGACCAGGCCGAGGCTGATGAGGAGCGGCGCGCCGAAGCCGCGCAGCAGCCGGCGGAGCCCGTAGCTCTCCTCGGGCTCCACCGCGCGGGCCTCGTCGACGTCCGGGGTGTCGGCGGCCGGCGGCAGGGCGGCGACGGCGGCGAGCAGTTCCGGGGTGGCTCCGGCGGCCTCGGCCGTGCGGTCGGCGGCCTCGTCGCGCACCCACAGGGCGGGGGTGATGCCGCGCTCGGCGTCGAACTCGGCGTCCAGCTCGGCCCGCAGCCCGGCGTCCTCGTCGGGGGCCCCGGCGGTCGTCGGGAGGTGGCCGGGCGAGACCCCGCCCAGCTCGTCGGGGTCGGTGAGGAGGCGCCGGTAGAGCGCGGAGCGCTCCTGGAGCTCCTCGTGGGTGCCGAGGTCGGCGAGCCGGCCGCCGTCGAGGACGGCGATCCGGTCGGCGAGGCCGAGGGTGGAGCGGCGGTGGGCGATGAGCAGGGTCGTGCGGCCCGCCATGACGGACCGCAGGGCCTCGTGGATCTCGTGCTCGACCTTGGCGTCCACGGCGGAGGTGGCGTCGTCGAGGACGAGGAGGCGGGGGTCGGTGAGGATCGCGCGGGCCAGCGCGATGCGCTGGCGCTGCCCGCCGGAGAGGGTGAGGCCGTGCTCGCCGACCTTGGTGGCGTAGCCGTCCGGCAGCTCGGCGATGAAGCGGTCGGCGCGGGCGGCCCGGGCGGCGGCCTCGACCTGCTCGTCGGTGGCGTCGGGGACCCCGTACGCGATGTTGGCGCGGACGGTGTCGGAGAAGAGGAAGGAGTCCTCGGGGACGAGGCCGATCGCGGCCCGCAGCGACTCCAGGGTCAGCTCGCGGACGTCGTGGCCGCCGACGAGGACGGCGCCGCGGGAGACGTCGTAGAAGCGGGGCAGGAGGAGGGAGACGGTGGACTTGCCGGAGCCGGAGGAGCCGACCAGGGCGACGGTCTCGCCGGCCCGCAGCTCCAGCGAGAACCCGTCGAGGACGGGCTGCCCGTCCCCGTAGCCGAAGCTCACGTCGTCGAACTCGACGGTGGCGGGGGCGTCGGCCGGCAGCTCCTTCGTCCCGTCCTCGATGGCCGGCTCGGTGTCGATGAGCTCGACGACCCGCTCCACGCCCGCGCGTGCCTGCTGGCCGACGGTGAGGACCATGGCGAGCATCCGGACCGGGCCGACGAGGGAGGCCAGGTAGGAGGAGAAGGCGACGAAGGTGCCGAGGGTGATCTGGCCCCTGTAGGCGAGCCAGCCGCCGAGCGCGAGGACGGCGACCTGGCCGAGGGCGGGCACGGCCTGGAGGGCGGGGGTGTAGAGGGAGTTCAGCCGGATCGTCCGCAGCCGCGCGGCGAACAGCTTCCGCCCGGCCTCCCGGATCTTCCCGGTCTCCTGCTCCTCCTGCCCGAAGCCCTTGACGACCCGGACGCCGGTGACGGCCCCGTCGACGACCCCGGCGACCCCGGCGGCCTCCTGCTGGGCGGCCCAGGTCGCCGGGTGGAGCCGGGTGCGGCTGCGCTTGGCGATCCACCACAGGGCGGGGGCGACGGCGAGGGCGACGAGCGTCAGCGGGATCGACAGCCAGGCCATGACGGCCAGCGAGATGACGAACAGCAGGATGTTGCCGATCGTCATCGGGAGCATGAAGAGCAGGCCCTGGATGAGCTGGAGGTCGCTGGTGGCCCGCCCGACGACCTGCCCGGTGGACAGCTCGTCCTGCCGCCGCCCGTCGAGCCGCAGGATCGTCCCGTACATGTCGTCCCGCAGGTCCCGCTGCACGTCGAGCGCGAGCCGCCCGCCGTAGTAGCGCCGGATGTACGTGAGCACGTACACGAGCACGGCGGCGCCGAGCAGCAGCCCGGTCCACACGGCGAGGGACCGCGTACCCGCCCCGATCACGTCGTCGATGATCACCTTGGTGATGAGCGGCACCAGCGCGAGCAGCGCCATGCCGGCGAGCGACGACCCCAGCGCGAGCACGACGTCCGCCTTGTACCGCCAGGCGTACGCCCACAGCCGCCGGGCCCACCCCTGTTCCCGCTCCGTCCCGCCCTGTTTCCGCCCCACCGCCACCACGTGACGCCTCCCGTCCGTCCTGGTCTACCGGAAGGCGACAACGTGCCCGACGTGCGATTTCATCCCGCCGCAACAAAGACCGGACGGAAGTCCTAGGACCGCCGTGGACCTCGAACGGCCCGGTCGGGCCGTTCGAGGGGAGGGCGGAAGGGTTTCCCCCGGGCCGGTCAGAGGTGGGTCGGTTCGAACATCTTCAGGAGGGCCGGGAGGACGACCACCGAGGGGCCGGGGGTGGCCAGGGCCTCGGAGAGGTCGGCCGTGAGGGTCTCGGGGGTGGTGCGGACGGCGGGGACGCCGAAGGACTCCGCCAGGGCGACGAAGTCGGGGCGGGCGAGCTCGGTGCCGGTGGCCTCGCCGAAGGCGTCGGTCATGTACGCGCGCAGGATGCCGTAGCCGCCGTCGTCGACGATCAGCCAGGTGACGTCGAGGCCGTACTGCTTCGCCGTCGCCAGCTCCGCGATCGAGTACATCGCGCCGCCGTCGCCGGAGACCGCGAGGACCGGGACCGTCGGGTCGGCGACGGCCGCGCCGAGGGCGGCGGGGAAGCCGTAGCCGAGGCCGCCGGCGCCCTGCGCGGAGTGCATCGTGTTGGGGTGGCGGGCGTCGAAGGCGGACCACGCCCAGTAGGCGAGGATCGTCATGTCCCAGAAGCTCGGCGCGCGGGACGGCAGCGCCTCGCGGACCGAGGCGACGACCTGCCGCTCCAGGGCGAGGTCCTGGGCGTCCAGGCGGGCCGCGATCTTGTCCAGGACCGCGCGGACCCGGGCCGGGGCGGTCTCGTCGGTCCGGGCCTCCACCGTCTCCAGGAGCGCCTGGAGGGCGAGGCGGGCGTCCGCGTGGATGCCGAGCGCCGGGTGGTTGGCCTCCAGCTTGCCGGCGTCCGCCTCGATCTGGATCACCCGGCCGCGCGGGGCGAAGGTGTGGTAGTTCGAGGACAGCTCGCCGAGGCCGGAGCCGACGACGAGGAGGACGTCGGCGTCCTCCAGGAAGTCGGTGGTGTGCCGGTCCTCCAGCCAGGACTGGAGGGAGAGCGGGTGCGTCCAGGGGAAGGCGCCCTTGCCGCCGAAGGTGGTGACGACGGGCGCGTCCAGCTTCTCGGCGAGCGCCCGGAGCTTGCCGGAGGCGTCGGAGCGGACGACGCCGCCGCCGGCGATGACCGCCGGGCGCTCGGCCGTCGACAGGAGGTGGGCGGCGAGGGCGGTCAGCTCGGGGCGCGGGACGACCTCCTCGGGGGTCGCGTCCATCGCCGTGACGACGGGCAGCGCCGTCTCCGCGGTGAGCACGTCCTGCGGGATCTCGACCCAGACCGGGCCGTGCGGGGCGGTGAGCGCCGACTCCCAGGCCGCGGCGATCGCGGACGGGATCTGGGAGGGCGTACGGGCGGTGTGGACGGACTTCACGACGTCCCGGAAGCTGGCCTGCTGGTCGCGCAGCTCGTGGAGGTAGCCGTGCCGGCCGCCGCCGAGCCCGGCGGCGGGGATCTGGCTGCCGAGGGCGAGGACCGGCGCGGAGGCCGCGGCGGCCTCCTGGAGCGCGGCGAGCGACATGAGGGCGCCGGGGCCGGTGGAGAGCAGCAGCGGGGCGGCCTCGCCGGTGATCCGGCCGTACGCGTCGGCGGCGAAGCCCGCGTTGTTCTCGGCGCGGAGGCCGACGTACCGCAGCGACGAGCGGCGCAGGGCGTCGAACATGCCCAGGGCGTGCTGGCCGGGGAGCCCGAAGACCGTCGTGGCGCCGAGGCCGGCGAGGGTCTCGATGACGAGGTCGCCGCCGGTCCGCCCCGGGGGCGGGTTGAGGGCCGCCTCGGTCTGGGCGGGCGTCGGGCGCAGGACCAGGTCGTGGTCGTGGGTCATGTCGGGGTCCCTGGGCGTCGGGGTCGGGTGCGGGCCGGCGGCCGGTGCCGCCCGCCCGCCCCGGGCGGGGCGGGCGGGCGGCGCCGGGGCCGCCGTCGGCCTCTACTGTGCCGTGCGGCTCGCCGCGATCTGGCGGGACATGATCGTCGTCAGCTCGTACGCCGTGTGGGAGGCGGCGACGGCGGTGATCTCGGCGTGGTCGTAGGCGGGGGCGACCTCGACGACGTCGGCGGAGACGAGGTTGCAGGAGGAGAGGCCGCGCAGGATCTCCAGGAGCTCGCGGGAGGTCATGCCGCCCGCCTCGGGGGTGCCGGTGCCGGGGGCGTGGGCCGGGTCGAGGCAGTCGATGTCGATGGAGATGTACAGCGGGCGGTCGCCGATGCGCTGGCGGAGCTGGTCGGCGACCTCGTCGGCGCCGCGGCGGTAGATGTCCGCGGAGGTGACGATGCCGAAGCCCATCTTCTCGTCGTCGGTGAGGTCCTGCTTGCCGTAGAGCGGGCCGCGGGTGCCGACGTGGGAGAGGGCCTCGGTGTCGAGGATGCCCTCCTCGACGGCGCGGCGGAACGGGGTGCCGTGGGTGTACTCGGCGCCGAAGTAGGTGTCCCAGGTGTCCAGGTGGGCGTCGAAGTGGAGCAGGGCGACGGGGCCGTGCTTCTTGGCGACCGAGCGGAGCAGCGGGAGGGCGATGGTGTGGTCGCCGCCGAGGGTCATCATGCGGGCGCCGGTGCCGAGGATCTCGTCGGCGGCGGCCTCGACGGTCTCGACGGCCTCGTTGATGTTGAACGGGTTGACGGCGATGTCACCGCCGTCGGCGACCTGCGCGAGGGCGAACGGGGAGGCGTCCTGCGCCGGGTTGTACGGGCGGAGCAGGCGGGAGGCCTCGCGGATGGCGTTGCCGCCGAAGCGGGCGCCGGGGCGGTAGGAGACGCCGGAGTCGAAGGGGACGCCGACCACGGCGATGTCGGCGGTGCCGACCTCGTCGAGCCGCGGCAGCCGCGCGAACGTCGCGGGACCGGCGTACCGCGGGACGCGGGACGAGTCGATCGGGCCGCGCGGGGTGTTCTGGTCGCTGCTCATGGTCGGTGCCTCCTGGGCTGTCGTCGGGGTGCGGCTCGACCGTAAGTCGCCCGAAAGCCACATTGAAGTGTACGTTTCCTCCACTGTCGGGCCGGAAGATGTACGAAGGGACCACAGGCGTGACGCGCTCCGATCCGGGCTCCACCCCTCCGGCGCCACCGGTGCCGCTGGCCGCACTGCTGGCCCGCCGGGAGCTGGGGCTGCGGCTGCTCACCGGGCCGGACGACGTGGCGCTGCACTGGGTGCACACCTCGGAGATGGCGGACCCGTACCCGTACCTGCTCGGCGGCGAGCTGCTGATGACGGCGGGCGTGCAGCTGACGGACCCGGCGCGGTTCGCGGAGCGGGTGGTGGAGGCGGGGGCGGCGGCGCTCGGCTTCGGGGTGACGCCGGTGTACGACACGGTGCCGGCGGAGCTGGTGGCGGCGTGCGCGCGGCTGGGGCTGCCGCTGGTCGAGGTGCCTCCCGGGACGCCGTTCACGGCGGTGGCGCGGGCGCTGTGGCGGCTGATGGCGGAGGCCCGGCTGCACGAGCTGCGCCGGGTGACGGAGGCCCAGCAGTCGCTGGCGGCGGCGGCCGCCCGTCCGGCGCCGGTCCCGGCGGTCCTCGGGGCGCTCGCCTCCCGGCTCGGCGGCCGGGCGGTCCTCTTCGGCGCGGACGGCACGGAGTCGGCGTCGGCGGGCCGCGAGATCCCGCCGGAGGCGGCCCGGGCGCTGGCGGAGCTGGCGGGTGTGGTGGGCCCCCGGCCGGGCGGCCCGGCGTCGGCGGGCGGCGAGGGCGGGGGGCTGCGGCTCGCGGCGTACGCGCTCGGCGGCGGCGACGGGCTCGCCCTCGGGGTGGCGACGGAGCGGCGCGGCCCCGGCGACCACACGGTCGCCGGGGTGGCGGTGGTGCTGCTCTCCCTGCTGACGGCCTCGCACCGGGCCGTCGACGTGGCGCTGCGGGACGGGGCCCTGACCCGGCTGCTGCTCGGCGCGTCCCCGGCGGAGGCGGCGGCCTCCCTCTCCCCCGGCCCGTGGACGGTGGTGCACGCCCGGGGCGGCGACGGCACGCCGTTCGCGGCGGCGACCCTGGCGGCGGCGCTGGGCACGGACCTGATGGACACGGCCGCGGCCCCGACGGTACGGCTCCTGGTGCCGCCGGGCGCGGCGGTCACCGCCCAGCCCGGCTGGACGCTCGGCGCGAGCGCCCCGGCCGGGCCCGACGGGCTCCCGGCGGCGGACGCCCAGGCCGCCCGCGCCCTGCGCCGGGCGGAGGCGACCCGGACCCCGCTGGCGCGGCACCGCGCGAACGGCCTCGCCGGGCTGGTGGACCCGGACGAGGCCGCCGCGCACGCGCGCGTGCTGCTCGCCCCGCTCAGCGAGCCGCAGGCGGAGACCCTGCGGACCTGGCTCTCCCTGCACGGCGGCTGGGACCGCACGGCCGCCGCGCTCGGCGTCCACCGCAACACGGTCCGGCAGCGGATCGCCCGCTGCGCGGCCCTCCTCGACCGCGACCTGGACGACCCGGACGTGCGGATGGAGCTGTGGTTCGCGCTGCGCGCTCAGTAGAGCTTGTTCACGGCCGTCTTCGTCGTGGTGCGGAAGGCGGTCAGCGGGGCGTCCTCGAAGTCGCCCATCTGGCCCCAGCGGACGAGGGTGACGGTGCGGCCGTCGCGGCCGACGGAGAACAGGTGGATGTCGGTGTTGCCGACCTGCGGGTCGGCGGTGTCCAGGCTGTAGACCCAGGCGCCCTCCTCGACGGCGAGCTTGCCGTGGTACGCGCTGACGGCCTCCAGGCCCGGGTTCTGCTGCTCCAGGCGGGTGCCGCAGCCGGCGATCGACTTGCGGAGGGTGTCGACCAGCTTCACCGCGTCGGCCTCGGTGCGGGCGACGGTGGTGACCTGCACGCCGTTGGTGTCGAGCTCGGTGCTGAACTCGCGGTAGCGGGTGTTCTGGGCCGGGATCTTGTACTCGGCGCACAGGACGCCGCCGTTCTCCGGGACGCCGCTGAAGACGGGCGTGGCGGTCCACGGCGTCGACGACGGCGGCATCTGGGAGGCGGCGAGGAAGGCGGGCTGGGCGGCGGCCTGCGCCGGGGCGGCGGCGAGGGCCGCGAGGCCCAGGGCGGCGGCGGTGGCGGTGGCGGCGAGCGCGGTACGGAACTCGGTCATGGTGGTTCGTTCCCCCGGTGGGTCGTTCGGTCAGGTGCTGCCACCAGCGTCGGGCCGCCGCCCGCCGGGGGCAACGGCGACGCGCCCGTCCGCCGTCCCGGAACCATCCCACCCCCGGTGACGTGGGAAGACGTACAGGGGTGGGATGCCGAGGACCGGGGGTCGGGATGGCGAGGGACGCGGACGTCGAGGAGTTCGCGGCGCGGGTGAGCGCGCTGAAGGCGCGGGACGGGCGGAGTTACGAGGCGCTCGGCCGGCGTCTGAACGTCAGCGCCTCCTCCCTGCACCGCTACTGCTCCGGGGCGACCGTCCCGGAGGACTTCGCCGTGGTCGACCGCCTGGCCCTGCTGTGCGGGGCCGGCGAGGAGGAGCGCCGCTCCCTGGAGGACGCCTGGACCCGCGCGGACCGGGCCCGCCGGCCCCCGGCCCCGGCCCCCGGGGCGGCGCCGGAGCCCGCGCCGGAGCCGGACGCCGCGCCCGCGCCGGAGCCGCAAGCCCCGCCCGTGCCGCAAGCCCCGCCCGTCCCCGCGCCCGCACCGGAGCCCGCGCCCGTGCCGCCGGCCGTCCCTCCGGGCCTCCCGTCCGGGCCGGGGCGCCGCCGGTGGGGGCGGGCGGGCCTGCTCGGCGGGGCGCTGGCGGTCGTCGGGGCGGTGACCCTCGGAGCCGTACTCCTCCCCCGGGAAGAGGCGGCGGCCCCGCCGCCCCCGCCGCTGACGTGGACCGTCGCCTCGCACGTCTGGCAGGGCGGGTGCGGGCACACCTACCTCGTGGGGCGGAGGCCCGCGCCCCCGCCGGCCCCGGCGGACGCGCGGGCGTGGGCGGAGCGGCACGGGGCCGTGCACGGCGGGGAGACGCTGGTGCGGGTCTCGGTGCAGGGGAAGGGGGCGTCGGCGGTGGTGCTCCAGGGGCTGCACGTGCGGGTGGTGGAGCGGGGGACGCCGCCGCCGTGGGCGGCGTACCGGATGGACGACGGGTGCGGCGGGGCGGTGACGCCGCGCCGGTTCGCCGTGGACCTGGACCGGCCGCGTCCGGTGGCCCGTCCGGAGGCCGGGTACGACGCCTCCGGGGAGGGCCGGACGCTCCCCGCGCCCGCCTTCCCGTACGCGGTCACCGCCGCCGGTCCGGAGGAGCTGCTCGTGTCGGCGCGGACGGCGGGCTGCGACTGCCGCTGGTACCTGGAGCTGGAGTGGAGCGCGGAGGGCCGGCGGGGGACGGAGGTGATCGGGGACGAGGACGGGGAACCCTTTCGGACGAGCGGGACGGAGGGGCGTCCGGTCTACGGGTACGACTCCGTGGGACGGGCCTGGATCACAGGGCCGGAGTCTGGACAGGGCGGGTGACCGCTGGGTAACTTCGACCCGACAGGCTGAGCAAGCGCTTAGACAACTGGCAGCGACGAAGGAGGCGGCTCGTGCGCCGTACCGTATTCAACGAGGACCACGAGGCGTTCCGGGAGACCATCCGGGCCTTCATCGAGGCCGAGGTCGTGCCCGTCTACGACGAGTGGTTCGCGGCCGGCCAGGCGCCCCGCGACTTCTACTACAAGCTCGGCGAGCTGGGCATCTTCGGCATCAACGTGCCGGAGGAGTTCGGCGGCGCCGGTCTCGACACCCACAAGTTCGAGGCCGTCCTGTACGAGGAGACCTCCCGCGCCGGCGTGCAGTTCGGCGGTTCCGGCGTGCACGTGCTGCTCGCCCTGCCGTACATCAAGATGCTCGCCACCGACGACCAGAAGAAGCGCTACCTGCCGAAGTTCGTCTCCGGCGAGGAGATGTGGGCGCTCGCCATGACCGAGCCGGGCACCGGCTCCGACGTCGCGGGCATGAAGACCACCGCCAAGCTCTCCGAGGACGGCACCCACTACGTCCTCAACGGCGCCAAGACCTTCATCACCGGCGGCGTCCACGCCGACCGCGTCATCGTCTGCGCCCGCACCTCGGCCCCGTCCGAGGACGACCGCCGCTTCGGCATCTCCCTCTTCGCCGTCGACACCAAGTCCGAGGGCTACTCCATCGGCCGCAAGCTCGACAAGCTCGGCCTGAAGACCTCCGACACCGCCGAGCTCGCCTTCGTCGACGTCAAGGTCCCCGTCGAGGACCTGCTCGGCGAGGAGGGCAAGGGCTTCTACTACCTCGGCCACAACCTCGCCTCCGAGCGCTGGGGCATCGCCTTCGGCGCCTACGCGCAGGCCAAGGCCGCCGTCCGCTTCGCCAAGGAGTACGTGCAGGAGCGCACCGTCTTCGGCAAGCCGGTCGCGCACTTCCAGAACACCAAGTTCGAGCTGGCCGCCTGCCAGGCCGAGGTGGACGCCGCCGAGGCCGTCGCCGACCGCGCCCTGGAGGCCCTGGACGCCGGCGAGCTGACCCCGGCCGAGGCCGCCTCCGCCAAGCTCTTCTGCACCGAGGTCGCGCACCGCGTCATCGACCGCTGCCTCCAGCTGCACGGCGGCTACGGCTACATGAACGAGTACCCGATCGCCCGCCTGTACGCCGACAACCGCGTCAACCGCATCTACGGCGGCACCAGCGAGATCATGAAGTCGATCATCGCGAAGAGCATGGGCCTGTAAGTGCCCGAAGCACCCTCCGCACTGGATGACCTGCTCGGCCTGCTCGACCTGGAGCGGATCGAGCGGGACATCTTCCGGGGCGAGTCCCGGTCCGCGATCGTCCCCCGCGTCTTCGGCGGCCAGGTGGCCGCCCAGGCGCTGGTGGCGGCGGGCCGGACCGTCCCCCCGGACCGCCTCGCCCACTCCCTGCACGCCTACTTCCTGGTGCCGGGCGACCCGGGCGCGCCGATCGTCTACGAGGTCGACCGGATCCGGGACGGGCGGTCCTTCACCACCCGCCGGGTCGTCGCGATCCAGCACGGACAGCCGATCTTCCACCTCTCCGCCTCCTTCCAGGCGTACGAGGACGGGCTCGACCACCAGGCGGAGATGCCGGCCGCGCCCGACCCGGAGACGCTGCCGACCGCCGAGGAGACGCTCCCCCGGCACCTGCCGGAGGGCGTCGCCCGGCGGCTGGTCGAGGCCCGCGCCGCCGTCGACCTGCGGTACGCGGAGACCCCTCCGTGGGGCTCGGTCGGGGAGCCGCGCGAGCCGCGCTCGCAGGTGTGGTTCCGCACCAACGGCAAGCTCGCGGACGACCCCCTGCTGCACGTCGTGCTCGCCACGTACGTCTCCGACATGACGCTGCTCGACTCGGTGCTGCTCGCCCACGGGCGCGGCGGCTGGGCCGTGGGGGACGTGGTCGGCGCCTCGCTCGACCACGCGATGTGGTTCCACCGGCCCTTCCGGGCCGACGAGTGGCTCCTCTACGACCAGGAGTCGCCGTCCTCCTCCGCCGGACGCGGCCTCGGCCAGGCCCGGATCTGGACCCGGGACGGACGGCTCGCGATCTCCGTCATCCAGGAGGGTGTCGTTCGCGTCCCGCGCTGACGACCGGACATACCGTCCGATGTCATGGCAGAGGCACGGACGGACAACGGTGAGAGCACCTTCACGGTGATCGTGGCGGCGGGCGCGAACCTCGGGATCGCGGTCGCCAAGGCCGTCGCCGGCGTCGTCAGCGGATCGAGCGCGATGCTGTCGGAGGCCGCCCACTCGGTCGCCGACACCGTCACCGAGGTCATGCTGCTCACCGCGCTCAAGCGGAGCGAGAAGCCGGCCGACGAGGACCATCCCGTCGGCCACGCGGGCGAGCGGTACGTGTGGGCGATGCTCGCGGCCGTCGCCACCTTCGTCGGCGGCGCCGTCTTCGCGATCTACGACGGCGTCCACACCCTCGTCCACGGCGAGGAGCTCGGCGACCCCCTCGTCTCCTACGTCGTCCTCGGCGTCTCCTTCGTCCTGGAGGCCTTCTCCCTGCGGACCGGCGTCAAGCAGGTGCGGGCGGAGGCGGAGCGGATGAGGGCGCCCTTCGCGCGCTACCTGCGGCTCACCCCCGACACCACCGTCAAGGCGGTCGTCCTGGAGGACTCGGCCGCCCTCGCCGGCCTGATGCTCGCCGCCGGCGGCCTGCTCGGCGGCCAGATCACCGGCTCCGGCGTCTGGGACGGCGTCGCCTCCCTCCTCATCGGCTGCCTGCTCGTGTACGTCGCCTGGGTCCTGGGCCGCTCCAACGCCGAGCTGCTCATCGGCCGCCCGCTGCCGCGCGCGATGCGGGCGGAGGTGCGGGAGGAACTCCTCGCCGTCCCGCACGTGGTGGGCGTCCTGGACCTGATCACCCTGATCCAGGGCCCCGGCGAGGTGATGGTCGCCGCGAAGGTCGACTTCCGGGACGTGGTGACGGCCGCCGAGGTGGAGCGGGCCTGCGAGCGGGCGGAGGCGCGGCTGCGGGCCCGCTTCCCCTCGGTGCGCCGGGTCTACCTGGACCCGACGCCGGGACCGTCCTAGGGGAGGAGCCCGGCGGCGTTCAGCAGGTAGGCCGTCAGCGGCTCGTAGAAGCGCGGGTCGACGACGTGGTCGTCGAGCGGGACGGTCACCTTCATCGTCCCCTCGGCCTCGGCGAGGAAGAGCGCCGGGTCGTTGCAGTCCGCGTAGCCGACGGAGTCGATCCCGCGCTGGGCGGCGCGGCCGGCCCAGCCGTGGTCGGCGACGACGAGGTCGGGCGCGGGCTCTCCGAGCACCTGGAGCCCGTCGAGGATCGCGTTCATCGGCTCCGGCGAGTGGGTGTGCCAGAGGCTGGCGCCGCGCTCGAAGACGGCGACGTCCGCGAACTGCACGACGTACCCCTCGTCGGCGATCAGCCCGCCCGGGATCCGCACGATGTCGCAGCCCTGGGCGCGCAGCGCGGCGGCGACCCGGCTGTGCGCGTCGATCAGCGCGCCGGGGTGCCCGGTCGCGAACAGCACCCGCTCCCGCCCGGCGGCGGCCTGCTTCAGCCGGACGGCCATCCGGTCCAGGGCGTCGACGGTCAGCTCGGGGTCGATGGTGTCCTGGCCGGCGCGGTGGGCGGGGTCGTCGACGACGCCGCAGCGCTCCGCCATCACGGCCAGCACGTCCTGCTCGTCCGTCCACCGGTCGCCGAGCTCCAGACCGAGCCAGTAGTGCCGGTCGCCGTTGGCGAGCTTCCGGTAGTGGTCCAGGTTGTTCTCGCGGGGCGTGGCCACGTCCCCCGCGATGCGGCTGCGGAGGAGGTGGTCGACGAGGGCGTCACGGCTGAGTATCGGCATGGGGCTCATTCTGCCGGGCGCCCGCCCCGGCCGGGGCGGTGTCTCAGGGGGCCGTGGCGTCCAGGGCGCTCAGCGCGCCGTGGGCCAGGTTGCGCAGGAGGAGTTCGAGGTCGGCGCGGGCCAGCGGGGTGCGCAGGTGGGGGGTGGAGTTGAGGAGGCCGAAGACCGCGTGGACCGCGGCCCGCGCCTCGGGTTCGCCGGCCGCGGGGTGCAGGGCGCGGACGACGTCCACCCACAGCTCGACGTACTGCCGCTGGAGCTGCCGGACCCGCTTGCGGTCCTCGTCCTTGAGCCGGTCGAGCTCCCGGTCGTGGAGGGTGATCAGCGGCCGGTCGTCGAGCGCGAAGTCGACGTGCCCGTCGATGAGGGAGCCGAGGAGGGCCCGCGGGTCCCCCTCCGCCTCGGCGACCCGCAGCCGCCCGCCGGCCAGGAGCCGCTCGCTGATGCCGACGAGGAGCTCCGCGAGCATCGCGTCCTTGCCGGGGAAGTGGCGGTACAGGCCGGGACCGCTGATGCCGACGGCGGCCCCTATCTCGTCCACGCCCACGCCGTGGAACCCGCGCTCGGCGAAGAGGCGGGCGGCCTCCTTGAGGATCTGCTCGCGGCGGGTCGGCGCGTCCGTCCGGGTCGGGCTCGTGGTCATGGATTCGATTCTAGACAACCCGGTTAGCGCTCGTTAACCTGAGAGGCGTACGTTAACGCTCATTAACCGAACAAGGGAGATCGGTCGATGCAGCAGGCACCTGTGCTGTCGAGTGCGGCGGATCCCGCCTCGCCGGCCTGGCGGGCCAACGAGGCGGCGCACCAGGAGCTGGCCGCGACCCTGCGCGCCAAGCTGGCCGGGGCCGCGCTCGGAGGCGGTGAGAAGTCCCGGGCGCGGCACACCGCGCGCGGGAAGCTGCTGCCGCGCGACCGGGTGGACACCCTCCTCGACCCCGGGTCCCCGTTCCTGGAGCTGGCGCCGCTGGCGGCGGACGGCATGTACGGCGGGCAGGCCCCGGCGGCCGGCGTCATCGCGGGCATCGGGCGGGTCAGCGGCCGCGAGTGCGTGATCGTCGCCAACGACGCCACCGTCAAGGGCGGCACCTACTACCCGATGACGGTGAAGAAGCACCTGCGGGCCCAGGAGGTGGCGCTGGAGAATCGTCTCCCCTGCCTCTACCTGGTCGACTCCGGCGGCGCCTTCCTGCCGATGCAGGACGAGGTCTTCCCGGACCGCGAGCACTTCGGGCGGATCTTCTACAACCAGGCCCGCATGTCGGGGGCCGGCATCCCGCAGATCGCGGCCGTCATGGGCTCCTGCACGGCCGGCGGCGCCTACGTCCCGGCGATGAGCGACGAGGCCGTGATCGTCCGGAACCAGGGCACGATCTTCCTCGGCGGCCCGCCGCTGGTGAAGGCGGCGACCGGCGAGGTCGTCACGGCCGAGGAGCTGGGCGGCGGCGAGGTCCACTCGCGGATCTCCGGCGTCACCGACCACCTCGCGGAGGACGACGCGCACGCGCTCAGGATCGTGCGGAACATCGTGGCGACCCTGCCCGAGCGGGGCCCGCTGCCGTGGAAGGTCGAACCGGCCGAGGAGCCGAAGGTCGACCCGTACGGCCTGTACGGCGCGGTGCCGGTGGACTCCCGCACCCCGTACGACGTGCGCGAGGTCATCGCCCGCGTGGTGGACGGCTCCCGCTTCCAGGAGTTCAAGTCCGAGTACGGGCAGACGCTGGTCACCGGCTTCGCCCGGATCCACGGCCACCCGGTCGGCATCGTCGCCAACAACGGCATCCTGTTCGCCGAGTCCGCCCAGAAGGGCGCGCACTTCATCGAGCTGTGCGACCAGCGCGGCGTCCCGCTGGTCTTCCTCCAGAACATCACCGGCTTCATGGTCGGCAAGGCGTACGAGCACGGCGGCATCGCCAAGCACGGCGCGAAGATGGTCACGGCCGTCGCCACCACGCGCGTGCCGAAGCTGACGGTCGTCGTCGGCGGCTCCTTCGGCGCCGGCAACTACTCGATGTGCGGCCGGGCCTACTCCCCCCGCTTCCTGTGGATGTGGCCCAACGCCAAGATCTCCGTCATGGGCGGCGAGCAGGCCGCCTCCGTGCTCGCCACGGTCAAGCGCGACCAGCTCGGCGACGCCTGGAGCGCCGAGGAGGAGGAGTCCTTCAAGGCGCCGATCCGCGAGCAGTACGAGACGCAGGGCAGCGCCTACTACGCGACCGCCCGGCTCTGGGACGACGGCGTCATCGACCCGCTGGAGACCCGGCAGGTGCTGGGCCTCGCGCTGACCGCCTGTGCCAACGCGCCCCTGGGGGACCCCCAGTTCGGCGTCTTCCGGATGTGAGGACCCTGACGATGCAGCAGATGTTCGACACCGTCCTCGTCGCCAACCGGGGCGAGATCGCGGTCCGCGTGATCCGCACCCTGCGGGCGCTCGGCGTCCGCTCGGTCGCGGTGTACAGCGACGCCGACGCCGACGCCCGGCACGTGCGGGAGGCGGACACGGCGGTACGGATCGGGCCCGCGCCGGCCTCGGAGTCGTACCTCTCCGTCCCGGCCCTGCTGGAGGCGGCCCGCCGCACCGGCGCGCAGGCCGTCCACCCCGGCTACGGCTTCCTCGCGGAGAACGCGGCCTTCGCCCGCGCCTGCGCGGAGGCGGGGCTCGTCTTCATCGGCCCGTCCGCCGAGGCCATCGCCCTGATGGGCGACAAGATCCGCGCCAAGGAGACCGTGAAGGCGGCCGGCGTGCCCGTCGTGCCGGGCGACGCCGACCCCCGGGTCACCGAGGCCGCGCGGGAGATGGGCGCCCCGGTGCTGCTGAAGCCCAGCGCGGGCGGCGGCGGCAAGGGCATGCGCCTGGTGCGGGACCTGGCGGTCCTGGACGACGAGATCGCGGCGGCCCGCCGGGAGGCGCGGGCCTCCTTCGGCGACGACACGCTCCTCGTGGAGCGGTGGATCGACCGGCCCCGGCACATCGAGATCCAGGTCCTCGCGGACGCCCACGGGAACGTGGTGCACCTCGGCGAGCGCGAGTGCTCCCTCCAGCGCCGCCACCAGAAGATCATCGAGGAGGCGCCCAGCGTCCTCCTCGACGGGGCGACCCGGGCGGCGATGGGCGCGGCGGCCGTGGAGGCGGCCCGGTCCTGCGGCTACGTCGGCGCGGGCACGGTCGAGTTCATCGTGCCGGGCGGCGACCCGTCCCAGTACTACTTCATGGAGATGAACACCCGCCTCCAGGTCGAGCACCCGGTCACCGAGCTCGTCACGGGCCTGGACCTGGTGGAGTGGCAGCTGCGGGTCGCGGCCGGCGAACCGCTCGGCTTCGGCCAGGAGGACGTCCGGCTCGACGGCTGGGCGGTCGAGGCGCGGATCTGCGCCGAGGACCCGTCCCGGGGCTTCCTGCCCTCGGGCGGCACGGTCCTGGCGCTCGCCGAACCGCACGGCGGGGGCGTACGGACCGACTCGGGCCTCCTCGAAGGCTCCGAGGTGTCCTCGCTCTACGACCCGATGCTGTCGAAGGTCATCGTCCACGCGCAGGACCGCCCGACGGCGCTGCGGAAGCTCCGCGCGGCCCTCGCCGAGCTGGTCACCCTCGGCGTCCCCACCAACGCGGGCTTCCTGCGCCGCCTCCTGGCCCACCCGGACGTCGTGTCCGGCGCCATGGACACCGGCCTGGTGGAGCGGGAGGCGGAGTCGCTGGTCCCGCGGGGCGTGCCGGACGAGGTGTACGCGGCGGCCGCCGCCGTACGCGGGGCGGAGCTGGCGCCGCGGCCGCGGGACGGCTGGACGGACCCGTTCGACGTGCCGAGCGGCTGGCGGCTGGGCGGGGCGCCGAAGCCCCTCGCCTTCCCGGTCCGCGTCGCCGGGCTCGACCCCGTCACCGTCGCCGCCCCGGCGGACGCCCGGGTCACGGCCACCGGCGTCACCGTCACCGTCGACGGGGTCACCCACGCCTTCCACCGGGCCGGCGCCTGGCTCGGCCGGGACGGCGACTCCTGGCACGTCATGGACCACGACCCGGTGGCCGCCGCGCTCTCCGGGGCCCGGCACGGCGGGGCCGACACGCTCGCCGCGCCGATGCCCGGCACCGTCACCGTCGTGAAGGTGGCGGTCGGCGACGAGGTGGAGGCCGGACAGAGCCTGCTGGTGGTGGAGGCGATGAAGATGGAGCACGTCATCTCCGCCCCGCACGCCGGCACCGTCACCGAGCTGGACGTCACGCCCGGCACCGCCGTCGCCATGGACCAGGTCCTGGCCGTGGTCGCCCCCCGCGAGGAGGAAGCGGAATGACCGCCCTGCCGATGACCTTCCGCGATCCGGCGCTGCCCGCCCGGGTCCGGATCCACGAGGTGGGCCCCCGGGACGGGCTGCAGAACGAGAAGACGGCCGTCCCGACCGGGGTGAAGGCGGAGTTCATCCGCCGGCTGGCCGCCGCCGGGCTCTCCACCGTCGAGGCGACCAGCTTCGTGCACCCGAAGTGGGTGCCCCAACTGGCCGACGCCGAGGAGCTGTTCCCGCTCGTCCGGGACCTGCCCGTACGCCTGCCGGTGCTGGTGCCGAACGAGCGGGGGCTCGACCGGGCGCTCGCGCTCGGCGCCCGCGAGGTCGCCGTCTTCGCCTCCGCCACCGAGTCCTTCGCGAAGGCCAACCTCAACCGGACCGTCGACGAGGCGCTCGCCATGTTCGAGCCGGTCGTCGTCCGGGCGGCGGAGACCGGCCTGAAGGTCCGCGGCTATCTGTCGATGTGCTTCGGCGACCCGTGGGAGGGCGCCGTCCCCGTCGGGCAGGTCGTCCGCGTCACCAAGGCCCTCGCCGACATGGGCTGCGACGAGCTGAGCCTCGGCGACACCATCGGCGTCGCCACCCCGGGCCACGTCGGCGCGCTGCTGACCGGCCTGGCGGAGGCCGGGGTGCCCGTCTCCCGGCTCGCCGTGCACTTCCACGACACCTACGGGCAGGCCCTGGCCAACACGCTGGCCGCGCTGCGGCACGGCGTGACCGTCGTGGACGCCTCGGCGGGCGGCCTCGGCGGCTGCCCGTACGCCAAGTCCGCCACCGGCAACCTCGCCACCGAGGACCTGGTGTGGATGCTCGACGGCCTCGGCATCGAGACCGGGGTCGACCTGGCCGCCCTCACCGCCACGAGCGGGTGGATGGCCGAACAGCTGGGCCGGCCGAGCCCGTCCCGTACCGTCCGCGCGCTCTCCCACAAGGAGTCCTGACCATGTCCCTCGACCACCGGCTCTCCGACGAGCACGAGGAACTGCGCCGCACCGTCGAGCAGTTCGCCCACGACGTGGTGGCGCCGAAGATCGGCGACTACTACGAGCGGCACGAGTTCCCGTACGAGATCGTCGCCGAGATGGGCCGCATGGGCCTGTTCGGCCTGCCGTTCCCGGAGGAGTACGGCGGCATGGGCGGCGACTACCTCGCCCTCGGCATCGCCCTGGAGGAGCTGGCCCGGGTCGACTCCTCCGTCGCCATCACCCTGGAGGCGGGCGTCTCGCTCGGCGCCATGCCGGTCTACCGCTTCGGCACCGAGGAGCAGAAGCGCGCGTGGCTGCCGAAGCTGTGCGCCGGCGAGATGCTGGGCGCCTTCGGCCTGACCGAGCCGGGCGCCGGCTCGGACGCGGGCGGCACCCGCACCACGGCGGTCCGCGACGGCGACCACTGGGTCATCAACGGCTCGAAGTGCTTCATCACCAACTCCGGCACGGACATCACGGGTCTGGTGACGGTCACGGCGGTCACCGGCCGCAAGCCGGACGGCCGTCCGCTGATCTCCTCGATCATCGTCCCGGCCGGCACCCCCGGCTTCACCGTCGCCGCGCCCTACTCGAAGGTCGGCTGGAACGCCTCGGACACCCGCGAGCTCTCCTTCGACGACGTGCGCGTGCCGGTGGAGAACCTCCTCGGCGAGGAGGGCCGCGGCTACGCCCAGTTCCTGCGGATCCTCGACGAGGGCCGGGTCGCGATCGCGGCGCTCGCGACCGGGCTGGCGCAGGGCTGTGTGGACGAGTCGGTGAAGTACGCGAAGGAACGTCACGCCTTCGGTGCGCCGATCAGCACCTACCAGGCCGTCCAGTTCAAGATCGCCGACATGGAGACGAAGGCCCACATGGCCCGGATCGGCTGGCGGGACGCGGCCTCCCGCCTGGTGCTGGGCGAGCCGTTCAAGAAGGAGGCGGCGATCGCGAAGCTGTACTCCTCGACGGTGGCGGTGGACAACGCCCGCGAGGCGACCCAGATCCACGGCGGCTACGGCTTCATGAACGAGTACCCGGTGGCCCGCATGTGGCGCGACTCGAAGATCCTGGAGATCGGCGAGGGCACCAGCGAGGTCCAGCGGATGCTGATCGCCCGGGAGCTGGGCCTCCCGGCCTGACCGCACGGCACCCCGCGGACCGTCCAGGCCCGCCGCCCCCTCCCGGGGTGGCGGGCCCGGCCGTTCCTCACCGGGGGCCCGGCCGCGTGCCGGGCGAGACGTAGGCGTCGAAGGCGCGCCAGCCGGGGGCGGACGGCAGCCGGGTGGCGGGCCAGTCCTCGGCGTAGGCCGGCGGGGCCTTGCCGGCGTGGACGACGACGGCGAGCGGCCGGTGCCGGGCGAGTTCGGCGAGGCCGGCCTCGGTGATGCTGCCGTCGTGGCCGCGCGGCTGGCGGGAGGAACAGCCGGTGTAGTAGCCGATCGGGACGTACTCGCGGCCGGTGACCGTGCAGGGCGGCCGGACGCCGAGGTCGTGCAGGGCGGCGGCGATCCCGGTGAACTGGGCGCGGACGGAGCGGCTGTAGCCGACGGCCCGCGCCAGGACGGCGTACTGCACGGCGGCGTGGGCGAGGAAGCAGGCGGCGAGCAGCCCCGCGACGAGCGGCCGGCGGGCGGGGCGCACCGCGCCGGTCAGGAACAGGACGCACTCGGCGGCGGGCAGGGCGAGGAGGGCGTACGCCGGCAGCAGGAAGCGGGGGGCCGCGTAGCCGACCGTGAAGAGGTACGGGAAGGCGAGGGAGGCGGCGGTGACGGTCGCGAGGACGGCGGCGGTCCCCCGGCCGGCCCGGACCGCGCCGGCCAGGCCGCCGAGGACCGCGAGCGGCAGCACGAACCACCACAGCGCCGTCGCCGGGTGCGCCCAGGGGATGTCGCACGGCCGGCACAGGGTGCGGCCGGCCAGCGCCCGCACGTGGTCGTCGACGGAGAAGTACCAGCCCAGGGTGCCCTGGATCTCCCCCGCCCGGTGCAGCCGGGCGGCGAGCCCGCCGTAGGACGCGTACGCCTCCACGACCCAGGGGACGGCGCCGAGCAGCAGCCCGGCGACGGTCGCGGCCGCGGCCGCGGGGCGCGGCCGGAGGCCGGGGAGGAGGAGCGCGGCGGCGAGGAGCGGCAGCGCGAGCCAGAGGCCGTCGGCGGGCCGCAGCAGGGTGACGGCGGCGACGGCGGCCCCGAGCCCGGCGAGCGCCCACCGGGGGCGGGCCGCCGGGCCGGCCGCGCGCAGGAGGCAGCCGGCGGCCGCCAGGGCCCCGAAGGCGCACCACAGGTTGGGCATCACGCGCGGGCCGTAGAAGAGGGTGACCCACAGGCTCGCGAAGAGGGCGCCCGCGAGGACGAGCACCCGGGCGGGCAGCAGCGGGCGCCACACCCACAGCGCGCCGAACAGCGCGGCGCCGGAGAGCAGGGCGAGGTAGAGGCGGAGGACGGCGGTGGAGGCGGTGAACGCGGCGACGGGGGCGACGAGGTAGGTGACGCCCCGGGCGCGGGGCGCGCTGAAGTAGGCCGGCGGGGCGTTGCCGCCGACCTGGCTGACGTACACCGCCTCGTCCCAGCCGAGGCCGGTTCCCGGTACGGACAGGGCGAGTTGGGCGAGGACGAAGGCGGCCGCGACGGCGACGAGGGGCCACGGGCCGGTGCGGGGCCGCGGCCCGGCCGGGGCCGGCCGCCCCTGACCGCGCCGCGGGCCGGTTCTCGCTTCGGAGGTCGTCACCCCGTCAACCCTGCGGCGGGGCCCGGGGACGGGCGCGGCGGCGCGCCGCGCCGCGGGGGCCGGGCACCTCGTCAGGAGTAGCGCTCCTCACACCGCGGAAGCGGGACCGACCCTGTTGATCCGAATGAGGTTAGGCTAACCTACCCTCGACTTGCCCAGGCCGACCCCGGCACGTACCGAAAGCGACTCCGCCATGCCCAGCAACGCCCGAGCCACCTCCCTCTCCCGCCGCGGCATCCTCGCCGCGGGCGGCGCCCTCGGGCTCGGCGCCGTGCTCGCCGCCTGCGGCGACGGCGACAAGAAGAAGAGCGACGGCTCCTCTTCGTCCGCCGCCAAGTCCGGCTCCTGGGAGTTCAAGGACGACCGCGGCCAGACCGTGAAGACGAAGTCGGTGCCGAAGAACATCGTCGCCTTCACCGGCATGGCCGCCGCCCTCAAGGACTTCGGCGTCGAGGTCACCGGCGTCTTCGGCCCGACCTACGTCGAGGACCCGAAGACCAAGGCGAAGAAGCCCGACGTCCAGGCCGGCGACCTCGACATCGCCAAGGTGAAGGTCATCGGCAACGTCTGGGGCGAGTTCAACATCGAGGAGTACCTCAAGCTCCAGCCCGAGGTCCTCATCACCGACATGTGGGAGAAGGACGCCCTCTGGTACGTGCCGGAGGAGCAGAAGGCCAAGATCCTGAAGATCGCGCCGAGCGTCGCCCTGTGGGCCTCCGGCCGGACGATGCCGTCCGTGCTCCAGCGCCACGCCGACCTGGCCGCCTCCCTCGGCGCCGACGTGAACAGCGAGCGGGTGAAGAAGGACAAGGCCCGCTTCGAGGCCGCCGCCGAGCGCCTGCGCAAGGTCGCCCAGGGCAAGAAGGACATCAAGGTCCTCATCGGCTCCGGCTCCCCGGACACCTTCTACGTCTCCACCCCGGTCCGCCCGACCGACACGCTCTTCTTCCAGGAGCTGGGCATCAACATCGTCGTCCCGACGAAGCTGGACCCGTCCGGCTGGTTCGAGCTCCTCAGCTGGGAGAACGTCGACAAGTACAAGGCCGACGTCATCCTCCTCGACAACCGCACCGGCACCCTCCAGCCGGAGCAGCTGAAGGCCAAGCCGACCTGGGCCGCGCTGCCCGCCGTCAAGGCCGGCCAGGTCTTCCCGCGCGTGACCGAGCCCGTCTACTCCTACGCCAAGTGCGCCCCGCTCCTGGAGGACCTGGCGACCGCCCTGGAGAACGCGAAGAAGGTGGCCTGACCCCATGACGAACGCCGAGACCGCCCCGTTCCAGTTCTTCTCCCTCCAGGTCGACCGGACGCGGCGGCTCGGCCCGTCGCTGGTCCGCGTCACCTTCACCGGGGAGGACCTGAAGCGCTTCGCCGCCGGCGGGCGCGACCAGTCCCTCTCGCTCTTCCTGCCGCACCCCGGCCAGGAGGCGCCGGTCCTGCCGCCTCTGGACAATCCGGACATGTACGCGATCCTGGGCGCCTGGCGGGCCATGCCCGACGACGTCCGGGCCGTGATGCGCTCGTACACGGTCCGGGAGCAGCGCACCGAGCCGGTGAACGAGGTCGACATCGACTTCGCCGTCCACGAGGACGGCGGCCCGGCCTGCCGCTGGGCGCAGCACGCGAAGCCCGGTGACCGGGTGGTCGTGCTCGGCCCGGCGGTCGCGGACAACACCGGTGTCCGCTTCCGGCTGCCGGAGGACGCCGACTCCGTGCTGATCTGGGCGGACGAGACGGCGCTGCCCGCCGCCTCCGCGATCCTGGAGTGGCTGCCGGCCGAGACCCGCGCCCAGGTCTACCTCGAAGTGCCGTACTCCGGCGACCGGATGGAGCTGGCGACGGAGGCGGACGCCACCGTCACCTGGCTGGTCCGGGAGGAGGGCGCGCCCTCCGGCCCGGAGGCGGTCGCGGGCGCGGAGCTGCCCGGGGAGTCGCCGTACGTGTGGATCGCGGGCGAGTCCGGCGCGGTCAAGGCGCTGCGGCGGCACTTCGTGCGCGAGCGCGGGCTCGACCGGCGCCGGGTGACGTTCGTGGGCTACTGGCGCAAGGGCCTGTCCGAGGACGCCCTGCGCGAGGTGCCGGACGAGACGGCGCAGGACGCGGAGCGGGACGAGACGTCCGTCACGGCTCCATGAATCGGACGATTCACCTCACAGCCCCTCAACCTTCACCGGTTGGGGGGCTGTTGTCATAAGAAATTAGGTTAGGCTAACCTTACTTAAGCACCAACGGTTGCGTATTCCGCGTCCCCGTCCCGGAAGGGCCCCCACATGCGTTCGCACCTGCTCAACGACACGACGGCGGAGAGCTACCGGCGCTCCGTCACCGAAGGAGTCGAGCGGGTGGCGAGGAAACTCGCCACGACGCGCGGCCCGTTCACCGGCGTCACCCCCGCGGAGCTGGCGCCCGTGATCGACGCCGTGGACCTCGACCGCCCCCTCGGGGACGCCTCCGCCGCCCTCGACGAGCTGGAGGACGTCTACCTCCGCGACGCGGTCTACTTCCACCACCCGCGCTACCTCGGCCACCTCAACTGCCCGGTGGTCATCCCCGCCGTCCTCGGCGAGGCCGTCCTCTCGGCCGTCAACTCCTCCCTGGACACCTGGGACCAGTCCGCCGGCGGCACCCTCATCGAGCGCAAGCTGATCGACTGGACCGCCGCCCGCATCGGCCTCGGCCCGCTCGCCGACGGCGTCTTCACCAGCGGCGGCACCCAGTCCAACCTCCAGGCGCTGCTGCTCGCCCGCGAGGAGACCGGCACCGCCGACCTGTCGAAACTGCGGATCTTCTCCTCCGAGTGCAGCCACTTCTCCGTCCAGAAGTCGGCCACCCTCCTCGGCCTCGGCCGCGACGCGGTCATCTCGATCCCGGTCGACAAGAACCGGCGGATGCAGTCCGTCGTCCTCGCCGCCGAGCTGGAGACCTGCCGCGCCGAGGGCCTCGTCCCGATGGCGATCGTCGCCACCGCCGGCACCACCGACTTCGGCTCCATCGACCCGCTGCCCGAGATCGCCGCCCTCGCCGAGGAGTACGGCGCCTGGATGCACGTCGACGCCGCCTACGGCTGCGGCCTGCTCACCTCCCTGAAGCGCCGCCACCTCCTCGACGGCATCGAGCACGCCGACTCCGTCACCGTCGACTACCACAAGTCCTTCTTCCAGCCGGTGAGTTCCTCCGCCGTGCTGGTCCGCGACGGGGCCACCCTGCGCCACGCCACCTACCACGCCGACTACCTCAACCCCCGGCGCACCGTGGCCGAGCAGATCCCCAACCAGGTCGACAAGTCGCTCCAGACCACCCGCCGCTTCGACGCCCTCAAACTGTGGATGACCCTGCGCGTCATGGGCGCGGACGGCGTCGGCGAGCTCTTCGACGAGGTCTGCGACCTGGCCCGCGCCGGGTACGACCTGCTCGCCGCCGACCCGCGCTACGACGTGGTCGTGGAGCCGCAGCTGTCCACCCTCGTCTACCGCTACGTCCCCGAGGCCGTGACCTCGCCCGCCGAGATCGACCGCGCCAACCTCTACGCCCGCAAGGCGCTCTTCGCCTCGGGCGAGGCCGTCGTCGCCGGCACCAAGGTCGACGGCCGCCAGTACCTCAAGTTCACCTTGCTCAACCCCGAGACCACGGCGTCCGACATCGCCGCCGTCCTCGATCTGATCGCCGGCCACGCCGAGCAGTACCTGGGAGAGAACCTTGTCCACGCCTGAGATCGCTGAGATCCACGACTTCATCGGGATCGGGCTCGGTCCGTTCAACCTCGGACTCGCCTGCCTGACCGAGCCCATCGAGGAACTGAACGGCCTCTTCCTGGAGTCCAAGCCGGACTTCGAGTGGCACTCGGGCATGTTCCTCGAAGGCGCCCACCTCCAGACGCCGTTCATGTCGGACCTGGTGACGCTCGCCGACCCGACCTCGCCGTACTCCTTCCTCAACTACCTGAAGGAGAAGGGCCGGCTGTACTCGTTCTACATCCGCGAGAACTTCTACCCGCTGCGCGCCGAGTACAACGACTACTGCCGCTGGGCCGCCGCCAAGGTCTCCTCGATCCGCTTCTCCACCACCGTCTCGGCCGTCTCGTACGACGGGGCCGGCGAGGTGTACGTCGTCACCACCGAGGCCGGAGAAACGTTCCGCGCCCGCCGGATCGTCCTCGGCACCGGCACCCCGCCGTACCTCCCCGACCCCTGCCGGGAGCTGGGCGGCGACCTGATCCACAACTCGCGCTACGTGCCGAACAAGGAAGCCCTCCAGCGCAAGAAGTCGATCACGATCGTCGGCAGCGGCCAGTCCGCCGCCGAGATCTACTACGACCTCCTCTCCGAGATCGACGTCCACGGCTACAAGCTGAACTGGGTGACCCGCTCCCCGCGCTTCTTCCCGCTGGAGTACACCAAGCTCACCCTGGAGATGACCTCCCCCGAGTACGTGGACTACTTCCACGCGCTCCCCGAGGAGACCCGCTACCGCCTGGAGTCCGAGCAGAAGGGCCTCTTCAAGGGCATCAACGGCGACCTCATCGACGCCATCTTCGACCTGCTCTACCAGAAGAACTTCGCCGGCCCGGTCCCCACCCGGCTCCTCACCAACTCCGCGCTGCACACCGCCTCGTACGACGGGGCGAGCGGCACGTACACCCTCGGCTTCCGACAGGAGGAGCAGGAGAAGGAGTACGAGATCGAGACCGAGGGCCTGATCCTCGCCACCGGCTACAAGTACGCCGTCCCCGCCTTCCTGGAGCCGCTGAGGGACCGCCTCCGCTTCGACGGGCAGGGCCGCTTCGACGTCGCCCGCAACTACGCGGTCGACACCACCGGCCGCGAGGTCTTCCTCCAGAACGCCGGCGTCCACACCCACTCCATCACCTCGCCCGACCTGGGCATGGGGGCGTACCGCAACGCGTACATCATCGGGGCGATGCTGGGGACCGAGTACTACCCCGTAGAGAAGACCATCGCGTTCCAGGAGTTCGCCGTATGACCGTCCAGATCCGCCCGCTCGACCCGCTCCGGGACGCGGAGCTCATCCACCCGTGGGTGACCCACCCCAAGGCCGCCTTCTGGATGATGCAGGACGCCAAGCTCCAGGACGTGGAGCGCGCCTACATGGAGATCGCCGCCCACCCGCACCACGACGCCTTCATCGGCCTCGTCGACGGCGAGCCCGCCTTCCTCATGGAGCGGTACGACCCCTCCCGGGTGGAGCTGGTCGGGCTCTACGAGGCGCAGCCGGGCGACGTCGGCATGCACTTCCTCGTCGCGCCCACCGACACCCCCGTGCACGGCTTCACCCGCACGGTGATCACCGCCGTGATGGCCGAGCTGTTCGCCGACCCGGCGACCGCCCGCGTGGTCGTCGAGCCCGACGTCCGCAACAAGGCCGTGCACGCGCTCAACGAGGCCGTCGGCTTCGTGCCCGAGCGCGAGATCCAGAAGCCGGAGAAGAAGGCCCTGCTGAGCTTCTGCACCCGCGCCCAGTTCGAGTCCGCCGTGGGAGCCGCGATATGAGCCGCCCGGTCGCCACCGACCCCGTCGCCCACCTCACCCCCGAGCGCTGGGCCGACGCCAACCGCGCGCTGATCCGCAAGGGGCTCGCCGAGTTCGCCCACGAGCGGCTGCTGAACCCCCAGGAGCTGGGCGAGTCCCGCTACCGGGTGCTCGCCGACGACGGCGTCACCGAGTACCGCTTCACGGCGGACCGCTTCGCCCTCGACCACTGGCAGGTCTACCCCGAGTCGATCAGCCGCCACCGGGGCGACGAGCAGCTGCCGCTGGACGCCCTCCAGTTCGTCACCGAGCTGCGCGGCGCGCTGGGCCTGAGCGACGAGATCCTGCCGGTCTACCTGGAGGAGATCTCCTCCACCCTGGCCGGCACCGCCTACAAGGCGACCAAGCCCCGGGTGACCGCCGCCGAGCTGGCCCGCGCGGACTTCCAGGCGATCGAGACCGGGATGACCGAGGGCCACCCCTGCTTCGTCGCCAACAACGGCCGCCTCGGCTTCGGCGTCGACGAGTACCTGGCCTACGCCCCCGAGGCGGCGAGCCCGATCCGCCTGGTCTGGCTGGCCGCCCGCCGCGACCGGGCCGCCTTCACGGCCGGCGCGGGCATCGAGTACGACGCCTTCATCCGCGCCGAGCTGGGCGACGCGGCCGTGGACCGCTTCGCCGGGATCCTCGCGGAGCGCGGCCTGGACCTCGCCGACTACCTCCTCATGCCGGCCCACCCCTGGCAGTGGTGGAACAAGCTGTCGGTGACCTTCGCCGCCGAGGTGGCCCAGCAGCGCCTGGTGTACCTGGGCGAGGGCGAGGACGCCTACCTGGCCCAGCAGTCGATCCGCACCTTCTTCAACACCGCCGACCCGGCCAAGCACTACGTGAAGACCGCCCTGTCGGTCCTCAACATGGGCTTCATGCGGGGCCTCTCGGCGGCGTACATGGAGGCGACGCCGGCGATCAACGACTGGCTGGCGCAGCTGATCGACGCGGACGACGTGCTGAAGGCGGCCCGGTTCTCGATCATCCGGGAGCGGGCGGCGGTCGGCTACCGGCACCTGGAGTACGAGGCCGCGACGGACCGCTACTCGCCGTACCGCAAGATGCTGGCGGCGCTGTGGCGCGAGTCGCCGGTGGAGCGGCTCGCCGAGGGCGAGCGGCTCGCGACGATGGCCTCGCTGCTCCACGTCGACCACGCGGGCGCGTCCTTCGCGGGCGCGCTGATCAAGGAGTCGGGCCTGGCGCCCGAGGAGTGGCTGCGCCGGTACCTCGACGCCTACCTGCTGCCGGTCCTGCACTGCTTCTACGCCTACGACCTGGTCTACATGCCGCACGGCGAGAACGTGATCCTGGTCCTGGACGAGCGGGGCGCGGTCGACCGGGCGATCTTCAAGGACATCGCCGAGGAGATCTGCGTCATGGACCCGGACGCGGTCCTGCCGCCGGCGGTGGAGCGGATCCGCGCCGAGGTCCCGGAGTCCATGAAGCTGCTGTCCGTCTTCACGGACGTCTTCGACTGCTTCCTCCGCTTCATGGGCGCGACCCTGGCGGCGGAGGGCACGGTCGCCGAGGACGTCTTCTGGCGGGCGGTCGCCGACTGCGTGAAGGGCTACCAGGAGTCGAAGCCGGAGCTGGCGGACCGCTTCGCGCAGTACGACATGTTCGCGGAGACCTTCGCGCTCTCCGCGCTCAACCGCCTCCAGCTGCGCAACAACAAGCAGATGGTGGACCTGGCGGACCCGTCGGCGGCGCTCCAGCTCGTCGGCGACCTGGTGAACCCGATCGCCCGGTTCGCCTGATCCCCCCCCATACCGGTGCGAGCCCCGGCGGAGTACGGTCCTCCGCCGGGGCTCGCATCCGTCTACGGCCGGGCCGGCCAGGGCACCCCGGGCGCGCGGTACCAGGCGATGCCGAGGGCGTCGAAGCGGTGGGCCTGTTCGGCGAGGCGCGCCCGGTACGCCTCCCAGTCGCCGCCGCCGGCCGGGGACCAGCCGAGTTCGGCGAGGCCGGGGAGGCGGGGGAAGGCCATGGTGTCGAGCTGGGCGGGGGTGGAGAGGGTCTCGGTCCACAGCGGGGCCTCGACGCCGTGGACGGCGCTCTCGGGGACGCCGGGGAGGTGGGTGCCGGGGTCCCACTCGTACGCCCTGCGGACGGAGACGGTGCCGGCCCACTTCAGGCCGAGGGGGGTGTCGGCGGCGTACTTCATGTCGAGGTAGGCGCGGTCGGCGGGCGAGAGGACGATCCGGGCGCCGGCCCGCGCGGCGGCGGCGACCTTCTCCTTCTCCCCGGCGGGGGTGCGGTCGTGTCCCCAGTACTGGAGCAGGGCGCCGGGGACGGGGGCGGCGTCGACGGCGAGCTGGTGCCAGGCCATGACCTCCTTGCCGTGCCCCGTGACGAGCCGCTGGAAGCGGTCCGTCATCGTGCGGTAGTCGGCGGGGCCGGTCGACCTGGCCTCGTCGCCGCCGATGTGGAGGTACCGGCCGGGGGTGAGGGCGGCGACCTCGCGCAGGACGTCGTCGGCGAAGGCGTACGTGGCCTCCTTGCCGGCGCAGAGGGTGGAGAAGCCGACCTCGATGCCGGTGTGGGGCTTCGGGGCCTTCCCGTCGCAGTTCAGTTCCGGGTAGGAGACGAGGGCGGCGTTGGTGTGGCCGGGCATGTCGATCTCGGGGACCACCTCGATGTGCCGGTCGGCGGCGTACCGGACGATCTCGCGGTACTGGTCCTGGGTGTAGAAGCCGCCGGGGCCGCCGCCGACCTCGGTGGCGGCGCCGACGGCGGTGAGCGCGGGCCGGGAGCCGATCGCGAGCCGCCACCCCTGGTCGTCGGTGAGGTGGAGGTGGAGAGCGTTGTACTTGTAGGGGGTGATGCGGTCGATGTACGCCTTCACCTCGTCGACCGTGAAGAAGTGGCGGGCGACGTCGAGCATGGCGCCCCGGTAGGGGAAGCGCGGGGCGTCGGTGATCGTGCCGCCGGCGATCTTCCAGGTCCGGTGCTGGACGGTGCGCCGTTCGACGGCGGCGGGGAGCTGCTGGCGGACGGTCTGGACGCCGCGGAAGAGGCCGGCGGGGGTGCGGGCGGTGAGGGTGAGCCGGCCGGGCGCGGAGCGCAGCCGGTAGCCCTCGTCGCCGAGGGCGGTGGCGGCCGGGTCGAGGCGGAGGGCGAGGTCCGCGGACGGGTCGGTGACGACCGGGAGCCGGAAGCCGGTGGCGGGGCGGAGCAGGGCGGCGAGCCGTCCGGCGACGGCCCGGACGGCGGGGTCGCCGCCGGGGACGCCGATGCGGGTGGCGGCGGTGAGGGCGTAGGGGGCGCCGCCGGGGGTGACGGAGGCGGGGAGCGGGACGATCCGGCCGAGCGGGCGGACGTCGGGCTCGGTGGCGGGGGCGGCCGGTCCGGGGCCCTGGGCCGGGGCGGCCGGGGGCGCCTCCGTGCAGCCGAGCGCGGCGGCGAGCAGCAGGACCGCGGGTGTGATCAGGTGCCGTCTCACGGGCGGGCCCCCTTCGGTGACGGGCGGGTCACCATGCGTACCGCCGCCCGCACACCGGGTCAAGGTATGGACCAATAAGCGTGTCCGGGCCGATGATCATGCGGTCCCTGCCCGATTTCGGGCAGGATTCTTGCGAGAACCGTCGAGCACCCCTCAATATTCATGGGTGCTCGAACGCCGCCCGTCCCATGACGACCTCATCGACCATCTGGTCCGGAGCACCGCGCTCCAGCGTGGTGAGGCCGCCCGGGTGGTGCTCGACGTGCTGGCGTACTTCGACGAGACGACCGAGGAGTTCGTCCGCCGCCGCCACCGCGAGCTGCAGTCCGGCGGAGCGGTGAACGCGGAGATCTTCGAACGGATCTCGGCCGAACTGCCGCACCGGGCCGTCGCGCCGCCGGAGCTCTCGCTCCGGCAGCTGCGCCGGATCGTCTACGGCTAGTCCGGCTGTCGTCCACGGCCGAGCAGCACCACCATCACCAACCGGAGGGGTTTCCTACATGTGCGGAATTGTCGGTTACATCGGTAAGCGCGACGTGGCGCCGCTGCTCCTGGAGGGCCTGGCCCGCCTGGAGTACCGCGGCTACGACTCCGCCGGCATGGTCATCAACAGCCCGAAGAGCGCGGCGCTGAAGATGGTCAAGGCCAAGGGCCGGGTCCGTGACCTGGAAGCCCGCGTCCCCAAGCGCTTCTCCGGCACCACCGGCATCGCGCACACCCGCTGGGCCACCCACGGCGCCCCGAGCGACCACAACTCGCACCCGCACCTGGACCCCGAGAACAAGGTCGCCGTCGTCCACAACGGCATCGTCGACAACGCCCAGGAGCTCCGCGCCAAGCTGGAGGCCGACGGCGTCGTCTTCGCCTCCGAGACCGACACCGAGGTCATCACCCACCTCGTCGCCCGCTCCCAGGCCGAGACCCTGGAGGACAAGGTCCGCGACGCGCTCAAGGTCATCGAGGGCACCTACGGCATCGCCGTGATGCACGCCGACTTCAACGACCGCATCGTCGTCGCCCGCAACGGCTCCCCGGTCATCCTCGGCATCGGCGAGAAGGAGATGCTGGTCGCCTCCGACGTGGCCGCGCTCATCGCCCACACCCGCCAGGTCGTCACCCTCGACGACGGCGAGATGGCCACCCTCAAGGCCGACGACTTCCGCACCTACACGGTCGCGGGCGCCTCCACCACGGCGACCCCCGAGACCGTCGAGTGGGAGGCCGCCTCCTACGACATGGGCGGCCACGACACGTACATGCACAAGGAGATCTCCGAGCAGCCCGACGCGGTCGACCGCGTGCTGCGCGGCCGGATCGACGACCGCTTCTCCACCGTGCACCTCGGCGGCCTCAACCTCGACCCGCGCGAGGCCCGCACCATCCGCCGCATCAAGATCCTCGGCTGCGGCACCTCGTACCACGCCGGTCTGATCGGCGCCTCCCTCATCGAGGGCATGGCCCGCATCCCCGCCGACGCCGAGCCGGCCTCCGAGTTCCGCTACCGCAACCCGGTCGTCGACCCCGACACCCTCTACATCGCCGTCTCCCAGTCCGGCGAGACCTACGACGTGCTCGCCGCCGTCCAGGAGCTCAAGCGCAAGGGCGCCCGCGTCCTCGGCGTGGTCAACGTGGTCGGCTCCGCCATCGCCCGCGAGGCCGACGGCGGCGTCTACGTCCACGCGGGCCCCGAGGTCTGCGTCGTCTCCACCAAGTGCTTCACCAACACGGTGGTCGCCTTCGCGCTCCTCGCCCTGCACCTCGGCCGCATCCGCGACCTGTCCGTCACCGACGGCAAGCGGATCATCGAGGGCCTGCGCAAGCTGCCCGCGCAGATCGAGGAGATCCTCAAGGACGAGGACGAGATCAAGCGCCTCGCCGCCGAGTACGCCGGCGCCCAGTCGATGATGTTCATCGGCCGCGTCCGGGGCTACCCGGTCGCCCTGGAGGCCTCCCTCAAGCTGAAGGAGATCTCCTACATCCACGCCGAGGCGTACCCGGCCTCCGAGCTGAAGCACGGCCCGCTCGCCCTCATCGAGCCGGCCCTGCCGACGGTCGCGATCGTCCCCGACGACGACCTGCTGGAGAAGAACCGCGCCGCCCTGGAGGAGATCAAGGCCCGCTCCGGCCGCATCCTCGCCGTCGCGCACCAGCCGCAGGAGAAGGCCGACCACACCATCGTCGTGCCGAAGAACGAGGACGAGCTCGACCCGATCCTCATGGGCATCCCGCTCCAGCTCTTCGCGTACCACACCGCCCTCGCCATGGGCCGCGACATCGACAAGCCGCGCAACCTGGCCAAGTCCGTCACGGTCGAGTAGTCGCCCGGCGGGACCTGTCACCCGCCGAGCACGCCACGGCCCCGGGCCTGTCCCCCGGGGCCGTACGCCGGGCCTGTCCCCCGGCGGTACCGACCGGACACGAGGAACGGCCCCCCGCGCTTCCCAGGAGCGCGGGGGGCCGTTCCGCCGTTCCGCCGCGGTTACGCCGCCGCCGTGCTGCGGCCGCTCGCCCGGCCCAGGGCCGTCGGCCAGCCGGCGACCGCCGCCGTGGCGCCGTACCAGGCCGCGAGGCCCGCGAGCGCGGCCACCCAGCCGCCCGCCTTGCCCAGGCCCTCGTTGCCCGCCAGCGCGGCGATGCCGGAGAGCAGCAGCGCGACGAACAGCAGGCCGTACACGCCCTGCCCGAAGGCCCCGCCGCCCTTGGCGGCCAGCGTCAGCGTGAGCGCCAGCAGCGCCCACAGGAGCAGGAAGAGACCGGCCGCGTCCGCCGAGGCGCCGCCGCCCACTCCGGTCCCCCAGGTGAACCAGAAGGCGCCGAGCGCCGCGAAGGCCGTGCCGTCGCCGGTGCTGCCCGCGCGCAGGGCGAGCAGGCCGACCAGGAAGAGCGCCACGCCGCCGACCCAGGTGGCGAGGCCCGCGGCATCGGCTGCCGCGACGTTGTCGATGACCCCGGTGCCGCCCAGGCCGAAGGCCAGGAGGGTCAGTCCGAGAGCGAGGTTTCCGAGGGTGGAGGTGCCGTTCCCCGACGCGACGTCCTTGTGCACGACGGGCTCCCTTCGAACGAGCGGTGTTGCCGCGTGAGCTGCTGTGTTCCGGTCTCCTTTAACTACCCTTCACAAGCGCACAAATCACCTGAGGCAGGCGGAAATTATCGCTGTGACAAGGGAGTTGACGGAGGGTCCGGCGCTCCGGAGGGGGCCCGGGAGGCTACGGGATGACGATCACGGGCCGCTGCGCGCGCCGCGCGAGCCGGCCGGCGACCGAGCCGAAGATCCGGCCGACGATCCCGTGCGTCGAGCCGACCACGATCGCGTCGGCCGAGTACTCGCGGCCGACCTCCTCCAGCTCGTGGCAGATGTCCCCGCCGCGCTCCACCAGGATCCACGGCACCTCGGAGAGGTGGTCCGCGCAGGCCAGCTCAAGGCCCAGCACCTCGGTGCGGTGGTCCGGCACGTCGACGAAGACCGGCGGCTCGCAGCCCGCCCACACCGTGGTGGGGAGCCGGTTGGCCACGTGGACGATGATCAGGCCGGAGCCGGAGCGCCGGGCCATGCCGATGGCGTACGCCAGGGCGCGCTCACTGGACGTGGAGCCGTCGAAGCCGACCACCACCCCGTGCCGGAAGGCCGGGTCGCAGGCGTGGCGTGGCTGTTCCACCGCGAGGGGGTCGACCGTGGAGTCGGCGACGCGCTTGCGGTCCGCGGGTTCGGGGAATTCGTGACCGGCCATCGGTGTCTCGGCTAGGGAAGTCCTCGTGGGAAGGGACGGTGGAGGGGGGCGAACAACGGGTGGCGGCGGAGCTGTGTCCGGGAATCATCTTCCCAAGCCCATACCCCCAAGGGTACGGCGACACTCCTCTCCTGCCCAGGGCCCGCCGTACCGCGCCCGGCGTGCTCACCGCTCGTGCGCGGCTCGGCGCGCGCGGTGTCCCCCGGAGCATGCACGAGGGGTTCACCATCTGGCAATGCCGGATGTGCCCTACAGGCGTCCCCCGGACGGCCCGGCGAGGGCCGGGAGGGGGACGGACAGGAGGCCGAACGGGCGTCACCCGGAGTGACCGGAGCGTTCCGTTCCTCGTTCCCCACAGGTCCGGATCACCGCCGCAGGGAGACCGCCCGTGCCCGCACCGTCCACCTCCGCCCCCACCGCGTCCGCCCCCTCCGTCCCCGCCGTCCGCTCCCGCCGCCGCGCCCGGGTGCCGGGCCCGGCGGCCCCCGCCGCCCCGGGGGCGGGCGGGTCCGCGGGGCCGGCGGCGGAGTCCGGGGCGGAGCCGGGCGCGGGGCCGGGGAGGGCCGGCGGGGGGCTCGCGGACCCGGCGGGGGACGTGGTCCGCTGGGCGGTGTTCTGCTGCGTCCTGGTCCCGCTGGTCCTCGTCGCCTTCGGGACCTCGCTGGGCGGGGCCGGCGGGGCCGCGCTCGGGCTCGTCTCGGTGACGGCCGCGTGCCGGCTGCTGCTGCGCCGGGCGGAGCGCGGACTGCGCGCGGAGGGCGCCGGGAGCGGGCGCCGCGGCTGAGCGGAGGGCCGGGAAGCCCCCGCGGACCCCCGTCGAGTTGACAGGTTCGCACAGCCGATCCCATACGTTTTCAGCCAACTTGAAGTTTCCGGCGCGTCCTTGACGAAACGGTACGCCAACCCTTCCGAGGTCCCCCGGGAAAGCCCCGCTCCGCGGGGTCGTACCCTACGCGTACGGCCACTTCGCCACCGCGGGCGCCCGCACGGGCCCGCGCGGGCCGATCTTCCGGCGATCGATCGCTTCACGCCAAGTTGCCATGTCGACAATGTGCCGGATGGAGAACTTGTCACGCCGGCGCCGCGGAACCCAGTAGATTCGATCATGGGTACCGAAGACTGGGGTCTCGTGCAAAACCGAGGGGAAACGTGGCACAGCGACACGACCAGGGAGACGCGAACACCGAGGGGGGCTTAGCACCATGAGCCAGGACTCCGCCGCACCGGAGGTCGCACGGAAGCTGTCCGGGCGCCGCCGTCGGGAAGTCGTCGCGGTGCTGCTGTTCAGCGGCGGCCCCATCTTCGAGAGCTCCATCCCGCTCTCCGTGTTCGGCATCGACCGGCAGGACGCCGGCGTGCCGCGCTACCGGCTGCTCGTCTGCGCCGGCGAGGAGGGCCCCCTGCGGACCACGGGCGGGCTCGAACTCACCGCGCCGTACGGCCTGGAGGCGATCGGCCGCGCGGGGACCGTCGTCGTCCCCGCCTGGCGCTCGATCACCTCGCCGCCGCCGCCGGAGGCGCTCGAAGCGCTCCGCCGGGCGCACGAGGAGGGGGCCAGGATCGTCGGCCTGTGCACCGGGGCGTTCGTCCTCGCCGCGGCCGGCCTGCTCGACGGCCGCCCGGCGACCACGCACTGGATGTACGCGCCGACGCTCGCCAAGCGCTACCCGTCGGTCCACGTGGACCCGCGGGAGCTCTTCGTCGACGACGGGGACGTGCTGACCTCCGCCGGCACCGCGGCCGGAATCGATCTGTGTCTGCACATCGTGCGGACCGACCACGGCACCGAGGCCGCCGGAGCGCTCGCGCGCCGGCTGGTCGTCCCGCCGCGGCGCAGCGGCGGTCAGGAGCGCTACCTCGACAGGTCTTTACCCGAGGAGATCGGCTCCGACCCGCTCGCCGAGGTCGTGGCCTGGGCGCTGGAGCACCTCCACGAGCAGTTCGACGTGGAGACCCTGGCGGCCCGTGCGTACATGTCACGGCGGACCTTCGACCGCCGCTTCCGCTCGCTGACCGGCTCCGCGCCGCTCCAGTGGCTGATCACCCAGCGGGTGCTCCAGGCGCAGCGGCTCCTGGAGACCTCGGACTACTCGGTGGACGAGGTCGCCGGGCGCTGCGGCTTCCGCTCGCCGGTGGCGCTGCGCGGCCACTTCCGGCGGCAGCTCGGCTCCTCGCCGGCCGCCTACCGGGCGGCGTACCGGGCCCGGCGGCCGCAGGGCGAGCCGGCCACGGCCGTCCTGGAGCCGGCGGTGCCCGCGCAGGCCGCGGCGGGCCTCCGCCGTCCCGGGACGCCGCTGGAGCCGGGCAAACCGGCGTCCGACGCCTACACGCCGGGCCGCCCCGCCCTCCCGGGCCAGCGCAGCGCGCCGTGACGCCGAGACCCGCGCCGCCACGAGCGGCGTGACGCGGTACCCGCGGGCGTCCGGGGACACCTCCCCCGGGCGCCCGCGGGCGTCTCTCCCCCGTGTTTCGCGCCTAAGGTAGGACGCATGAACGATCGCATGGTGTGGATCGACTGCGAGATGACCGGGCTCTCGCTGACGGACGACGCACTCATCGAGGTGGCCGCGCTGGTCACCGACTCGGAACTGAACGTGCTCGGCGAAGGCGTGGACATCGTGATCCGCCCGCCGGACCGCGCCCTGGAGACCATGCCGGAGATCGTGCGCCAGATGCACACGGCCTCCGGGCTGCTCGACGCGCTGCCCGGCGGCACCACGCTGGCCGACGCGGAGGCGCAGGTCCTGGCGTACATCCGGGAGCACGTGAAGGAGCCCGGCAAGGCGCCGCTGTGCGGCAACTCGGTCTCCACCGACCGCGGCTTCCTCGCCCGGGACATGCCCGCCCTGGAGAAGCACCTGCACTACCGGATCGTCGATGTGTCCTCGGTCAAGGAGCTGGCGCGCCGCTGGTACCCGAGGGCGTACTTCAACAGTCCGGAGAAGAACGGCAACCACCGGGCGCTCGCCGACATCCGCGAGTCCATCGCCGAGCTGCGCTACTACCGCGAGGCGGTCTTCGTCCCGCAGCCCGGCCCGGACGCGGAGACGGCGAAGGAGATCGCGGCCCGGCACGTCGTCGCGGCGGAGTAGCCGCCCCGTCGAGGGCCCGCTCGCGCACCCGGGGGAAAACGTGTGCGCGAGCACCCCTCGGAACCCTGTAGACTTCTTCTCGGCCGGTCGGGGAAACCTTCGGGAAAACCGCCGGTCGTGGTGGGTATAGCTCAGCTGGTAGAGCACCTGGTTGTGGTCCAGGATGTCGCGGGTTCGAGTCCCGTTACTCACCCTGAGGGCCGAGGCCCCGGTTCGAGAGAACCGGGGCCTCGGTCGTTTCCGTCTCCCGTCAGCCGCAGGTGAGGGCGGCCGGGGGCGGGTTGGCGCCGGTCCAGGAGGCGTTGAAGCCGAAGGTGGCGGAGCCGCCGGCCGGGACCGTGCCGTTGTAGGAGAGGTGCGTCGCCGTCACGGCGGTGCCGGTCTGGGTGACGGCGGCGTTCCACGCCTGGGTGATCCGCTGGCCGGCCGGGTACTCCCAGGTGACCTTCCAGCCCGTGAGCGGGGCGGTGCCGGTGTTGCGGACGGTGACCTGGCCGGTGAAGCCGCCGCCCCACTGGCTCTGCACGGCGTACGCGGCGGTGCAGGCCGCCGGGCCGGGCGGGGTGGGCGGGTCCGTGGGGCCGGGGCCGCCGCCGTCGCCGCCGCCGGTCTCGCCGGTGTCGCCGTAGAGGATGCCGCGCCCGTTGGTGGCGACGTACACCCGGCCGTAGACGCGCGGGTCGCCGGTGATGGTGGCGCCGGTCCAGCCCCACTGGTGGGCGTCGTCGTTCACCCGGACCCAGGTGGTGCCGGCGTCGGTGGAGCGGAAGACGCCGCGGACGCCGCCGATCTTCGCGCTGGAGTAGAGCGCCGGGTAGGCGGCGTTCGGGGCGGCCTTGCCGAAGCCGATGGCGTCGGCCTGGTCGACGCCGGGGACCTTCGTGAAGGTGGCGCCGCCGTCGGTGGAGTGCCACAGGCCGTAGGCGGCGTCGGGGGCGCCGCCCGCGAGCCAGATGTCGCCCTTCTTGCCGGGGACGGCCTTGAAGCGGACGTCGCCCTCGGCGGGCAGGCCGGTGGCCCTGGCGGTGAAGGTGAGGCCGCCGTCGGCGGAGGCGTAGAAGGTGCCGTCCTTGAAGCCGTAGAAGGTCTTCGGGTCGACGCGGTCGGACTCGACGACGGCGCCGGCCGGGATGCCGGTGGCGGCCGTCCAGGAGGTGCCGTAGCCGGTGGCGGCGTGGACGCCGGCGGTGCCCTCGGGGCTCCAGACGAAGCGGCCGCCGTCGGCGGCCGCGGCGACCGTGCCGCCGCCGGTGACGCCCGCGGGCTCCTTCCCGGCGAACCAGTGGGCGCCGTTGTCGGTGGAGAAGGCGACCCGGGGCCCGCCGTCGAGGTGACCGGAGCGGACCAGGACGTCCGGCTCGGTCTCGGCGTAGTCGAGGCTGGTCGTCGAGGTGAAGTTCGGGGAGGTGAACATCATCGGGGGGACGGCCGACAGGTCGGTGTGGCGGAAGCCGCCGACGTCGCCGAGGGCGCTGATCAGCGGGGCGCCGGAGGGCGGGGCGACCAGGTCGAGGACGGCGGTCTCCTCCAGTCCCTTCACCATGGGCCTGATGGTGAAGTTCGTGCCCGCGTCCCACCGGGTGAGCTCGGTGGTGCCGTAGACGGTGGCTCCGGTGCCGTACAGCATGCGGTCGGAGTCGAAGGGGTCGATCTCCAGGGCCTCGGTCATCCAGCCGAGCTTGGGGGTCTGCTCGGGCGGGGCGGGGTTGCCGCCCCAGGTCAGCCACGGCACCGAGGAGACGTCCATGGTGTAGCGGTTGGACCGGTTCGGGTACGAGGTGTAGTCCCACGCCTTGGTCCAGGTGGCGCCGGAGTCGGTGGAGCGGAAGATCTGGGTGTCGGGCCACCAGGAGCTGTAGGCGGAGACCATGAGCGTGCCGGGGCGCTGCCGGTCGACGGTGAGGCCGCTGAAGCCGTGGTGGGTGTCGGCCTCGGCGACGGGGCTGATGTCCGTCCACGCGCCGGTGGCGGTCGCGTACCGGTACACCTTGCCCTTGCCGCCGTCGTACGGGCCCGCCGTGTCGCTGTACGCGAGGTAGAGGTGGCCGTTCTCGGCGTCGAGGACGCCCTTGTGGGCGAGGTATCCGGTGGGCTGGCCGGCGAGGCGGGTCCAGGTGGCGCCCGCGTCGGTGGAGCGGTAGACGGCGTTCTCCTTGTCGCCGACGCCGACGTAGAGCGTCTTCGTGGCGGTGCCCGCCGTGCCGGTGGACTCGTCGAAGGTGACCCAGACGATGCCCTGCTCGTCGGAGTTGTAGCCGCTGGTGTCGGTGGGGTCCTGCCGGTAGTCGCCGGGGTTGGTGAAGGAGGTGACCTTCGCCCAGGTGGCGCCGGAGTCGGTGGAGCGCCAGAGGCCGTTGCCGCTGGGGGCGCCGAGGTAGAGGATCCGGTTGTCGTGCGGGTCGACGGCGAGGCGCTCGCCCATGCCGCGGCCGGGCATGTTGCCGCCGAGCTTGAAGGGGAGGTCGGCGCGGAGCCAGGTGGCGCCGCGGTCGGCGGAGCGCAGGACGGCGCCCGTGCCGGGGTCCCAGTCGTTGGTGTAGGTGCCGACGGCGGCGTACACCTTGTCGGGGTCGGCGGCGTCGGAGGCGAGGGAGACGACGCCGGTGTGGCCCCAGTCGTCCCAGCCGACGTGGTCGAGGAGCGGGATCCAGGAGGAGGCGGCCTGGTCCCAGCGGTAGGCGCCGCCGATGTCGGTGCGGGCGTAGAGGAGGTCCTTCTCGCTCCGGTTGAAGACCAGGCCGGGGACGAAGCCGCCGCCGTCGATCCGGACGTTCTTCCAGGTGTACGCGGCGGAGGCCGGGGCCTGGGCGGGGGCGGCCGGGGCGGTCCCGGCGGCGCCGGCCGGGAGGGCGCCCGCGAGGAGCCCGGCCGTGAGGGCCAGGCCCGCGAGCCCCGCGAGGAGTCGTGGTCTGCGCATGGGTATCCCGTCGGGAAGTGAAGTATGGGAGCGCTCCCACTATCCGAGTCCTGTCAGAACACGGTCAAGACACGGGAGCCGTCGAAGACGTTCGACGGCTCCGCGCGCCCACGGGGCCGAACGGGTGAGACGGACCCACCGCCCGGCGCCGCCCCACCGGCCGCCCCTCCCCCGCCGCCTACGGTCGGGCCCATGGGGCGGAGCGACGGAACACGACGGCGGACCGGCACCCGGGCCCGCCTCCTCGCCCTGCTGCTCGCCGCCGCGCTGCCGCTCGGCTGCGCCACCGACCCGCCGGCGCCGCCGGCCGCCGGCGCCGGGGAGGCCGTGGACGGGTCGGGCCGGCCCGTCACGCTCACCGTCGGGGTCTACGGCACCTTCGGGCTCAAGGAGGCCGGGCTCTACGACGCGTACATGCGGCTCCACCCGGACGTCGCGATCCGGCAGACCTCCCTCTCCCGCGCCGACGTCTACTACCCGCAGCTGCTCACCCACCTCACCGCCGGCGCCGGCCTCGCCGACGTCCAGGCCGTCGAGGTCGGCAACATCGCGGAGGTGGTCGACACCCAGGCCGGGCGGCTGGTGGACCTGGCGCGCGCGCCGGGGGTGACGGAGGGCGCCTTCCTGCCCTGGAAGTGGGCGCAGGCGCGGACGGACGACGGGCGGGTCCTCGGGCTCGGCACCGACATCGGGCCGCTGGCCGTCTGCTACCGCAAGGACCACTTCGCCGCCGCCGGACTGCCCACCGACCGGGAGGAGGTCGGCCGGCTGTGGGCCGGGGACTGGCGGAAGTACCTGGAGACGGGGCGGCGGTTCGCCGAACGGGCCCCCGAGGGCGTGGCGTTCACCGACTCCGCGTCCGGGGTGATGGCCGCCGCGATCTCCGGCGCGCGGCTGCGCTACTACGACGCCGGGGGCCGGCTGGTGGTGGCGTCCAACCCGGCCGTACGGGCCGCCTGGGAGCTCGGCGCGGCCTTCGCCCGGCACGGACTGACCGCCCGGCTCCAGCAGTTCACCCCCGACTGGGACCAGGGCTTCGCGCACGGGCGGTTCGCCTCGATCGCCTGTCCGGCGTGGATGCTCGGCTACATCCAGGACAAGGGCGGCCCGGACGGGAAGGGGAAGTGGGACGTCGCCGAGGCGCCCCGGCCGGGGAACTGGGGCGGCTCCTTCCTGGTCGTCCCGGCCGCCGGGAAGCACACCGAGGAGGCGGCCGCGCTGGCGGCCTGGCTGACCGCCCCCGAGCAGCAGGCGGTCCTCTTCGAGCGGCGCGGCAGCTTCCCGAGCGCCCGGGCCGCCTTCGGCCTGCCACAGGTGCGGGACGCCCGGCACCCGTACTTCGGGGACGCGCCGGTCGGCCGGATCTACTCGGCGGCGGCCAGGGGCGTGCCGGTGGCACCGGTCGGGCCGAAGGACGGGCTGGTGAACCAGATCCTCTCCGACACGGGGATGCTCCAGGTCGACCAGACGGGCCGGTCGCCGGAGTCGGCGTGGCGGGCGGCGATGAAGGCGATCGACAACGCGCTGGACCGGTGAGCGGGATGACCGAGGACGTGAGGGAGCGGGTGCTCGCGCCGGCGGCGCCGGTGGTGCCGGCGGGCCGGGCGCGGCGGGAGCGGCTCGGCCGGCTGCGGTCGCGGGCGGCGCCGTACGCGCTGGTGGCGCCCTTCTTCCTGCTGTTCGCGGCCTTCGGGCTGTTCCCGCTGGCGGCGACGGCGTGGACCTCGCTCTTCCGGGTGGAGCTGACGGCGCCGGAGGCCCGGGAGTGGGTGGGGGCGCACAACTACGCCCGGCTGCTCACCGACGAGTTCTTCTGGAACGCGCTGTCCAACACGGTGCTGATCGGGGTGCTCGCGACCGTCCCGCAGCTGCTGCTCGCGCTCGGCGCGGCGCACCTGCTGGACTCCCGGCTGCGCGGGCGGCTCTTCTTCCGGGTGGCGGCGCTCGCCCCGTACGCGACCTCGGTGGCGGCGGCGACGCTGGTCTTCGCGCTGTTCTACGGGCGCGACCAGGGGATGGTGAACTGGGCGATCGGGCTGGTCGGACTGGATCCGGTGGACTGGCAGAACGGGCCGTGGGCGTCGAAGTTCGCGGTGGCGTCGATCGTGATCTGGCGCTGGACCGGCTACAACGCGCTGATCTACCTGGCGGCGATGCAGACGATCCCGCACGAGCTGTACGAGGCGGCGGCGCTGGACGGGGCCGGACGGTGGCGGCGGCTGTGGCACGTGACGCTGCCGGGGCTGCGGCCGGCGCTGGCGTTCACCGGGCTCGTCTCGACGATCGGCGCGGTGCAGCTCTTCGGCGAGCCGCTGCTCTTCAGCAGCGGGGCGGGGGCGTCGGGCGGCGCCGACCACCAGTACCAGACGCTGGGCCTGTACCTGTACGAGCAGGGCTGGGTGAACCTGCATCTGGGGCGGGCGGCGGCGATCGCCTGGGCGATGCTGCTGCTCCTGGTGGTGGTCTTCGGGCTGGTGCGGCTGGCGCGAGTCCGCCGCGGAAGGGGTGCGCGGTGAGCGGACGGGACGCGGGCGCGGAGCCGTACGAGCGGGCGGGGTGGGGGACGTACCTGCTCCTGGTCCTGTTCACGGCGGTGTCCGTCTTCCCGCTGCTGTGGACGGCGGTGGCCGCCTCGCGGACGAGCGGGCGGCTCGCGGAGAGTCCGCCGCCGTTCTGGTTCGGACGGAACCTGGGGCGGAACCTGGCGGTGGCCTGGGACGAGGGCGGGATGGGCGAGGCGCTGGCGAACACCGCCCTGGTGGCGGGGGCGGTGGCGGCGGGGACGGTGCTCTTCTCGACGCTGGCCGGTTTCGCCTTCGCCCGGCTGCGGTTCCGCTTCCGGGGGCCGCTGCTGCTCCTGGTGGGGGCGACGATGCTGATCCCGCCGCAGCTCGGGGTCGTCCCCCTCTATCTGCTGATCGCCCGGCTCGGCTGGACCGACCGGCTCCAGGCGGTGGTGCTGCCCTCGCTGGTCTCCGCCTTCGGGGTCTTCTACCTGCGCCAGCACCTGCTGCGGGCGCTGCCGCCGGAGCTCCTCGAGGCGGCACGGATGGACGGGGCGGGGACGCTGCGGACGGTGTGGCACCTGGTGCTGCCGGCGGCGCGGCCGGCGATGGCGGTGCTGGGGATGCTGTCGTTCGTGGCGGCCTGGAACGACTTCTTCTGGCCGGTCCTCGCGCTGACCCAGACGGGGAACCCGACGGTGCAGGTGGCGCTGACGGGCCTCGGGCGGGGCTACGTGCCGGACACGTCGGTGGTGATGGCGGGGGCGCTGCTCGGGACGCTGCCGCTGCTGGTGGTGCTCGCGCTGTTCGGGCGGCAGATCGTGGGCGGGGTGATGCGGGGCGCGGTGAAGGGGTGAGGGGGCCGGGAGGGGGTGTTCACCCGGACGGGCGTGGCGGCGGTCCTTCGCCGATCCACCACTGTTAGCGTCCCCTTATGTCCGCATTGAATGGTTATTCCCCCATGTGGGTGGGGTGAGGCCGGATGGGAGTCCTGCGCGACCATCCCGAACTCGCCCTGTTCGTCTGCCTCGCCGCCGGCTACCTCGTCGGCAAGCTGCGGGTCGGACCGATCACGCTCGGCGGCATCTGCGGGACGCTGATCGTCTCGCTGCTCATGGGCGCCTGGGCGAAGGTCACCGTCTCCGACGACGTCAAGACGATCTTCTTCGCGCTCTTCATCTTCTCGCTCGGCTATCTCGCCGGTCCCCAGTTCTTCGCCAACCTCAACCGCAAGAGCCTGCGCTTCTTCGCGCTCTGCCTCATCGAGGTCGTCTGCGTCGTCGGCATCGCCCTCGGCCTCGCCGAGGCGTTCGACCTGGACGTCGGCACCGCCTCCGGCATCCTGGCCGGCGCGGCCACCGAGTCCGCGGTCGTCGGCACCGCCACCGAGGCCATCGGCAAGCTGTCCGACCTGACGCAGGAGCAGATCACCCAGTACCAGGGCCACGTGGCCACCGCGTACACGGTCTGCTACCTCTTCGGGCTCGTCACCATCGTGATCTACACCAGCCAGATCATGCCGATGCTGCTGCGGATCAACCTCCGCGACGCCTCCCGCGCGCTGTGGGAGCGGATGCGGGGCTCCGGCGGCGGACTGGAGGCCGACGAGCGGGTGGCGCTGCCCGGCATGGTCGGCCGCACCTTCCTCGTCACCCTGGCGGACGGCGCCCGGGTCGCGGACCTGGAGCGGCAGTTCGGCAACCGGGTCACCGTGGAGGCGGTGAAGCGGGGCAGCAAGGTCCTCACCCCTCCCCCGCCCGACTTCACGCTGACCCTGTCCGACCTCGTCCTCACCGTCGGTCGGCGGGCCAACATCATCGAGGCCGGCCGGCTCATCGGCCCCGAGACGCCGGCCGTCCCCGGCCTGGACACCCCGCTCGCCACCACCCAGGTCTCGCTCACCGACAAGGCGGCGGACGGCAAGTCCCTGGACGAGCTGACCACCGAGCACCCGGAGATCGCCTCCGGCGGCGTGTACGTGACCGACGTGCTCCGCAACGAGGCGCACCTGCCCGCCACCCCCGAGACCGTCGTCCACCGCGGCGACGTGCTCACCCTGGTCGGCGCGCGCTCCTCGCTCGGCAGGCTGGCCTCCAAGGTCGGCTCGATCGTGAAGAACGACGCCACCGACTTCATCTACCTGGGCCTCGGCATCGCCGCCGGCTCGCTGCTCGGCCAGGTGGTGGTGGAGTTCGGCGACGTGCCGATGTCGCTGGGCACCGGCGGCGGCTGCCTCATCTCCGGGCTGCTCTTCGGCTGGTTCCGCTCCCGCACCCAGACCTTCGGCGCCTTCCCGCCGCAGGCCGCGACCACCCTGAAGGACATGGGCCTGGCCATCTTCATCGCCTGCACCGGCCTGGTCTCGGGCCCGCAGGCGGGGCCGCTGCTCAAGGAGTACGGGGCGCTGCTGCCGTTCGCGGGCATCGCCATGGTCCTCGTACCGGCCACGATCTCGCTGGTCGTCGGCCGGAAGCTGCTGAAGATCGAGAAACCGCTGCTGATCGGCGCCATCGCGGGCCAGCAGTGCTCGACGCCGGCCATCACCTCGATCACCCAGGTCGCGCAGAGCTCGGTCCCGATGCTCGGCTACACGATCACCTACACCCTCTCCAACTTCCTGCTCCCGCTGACCGGCCCGCTGCTGGTCGGCCTCCTCGGAGCCTGAGAGGCGGCCACCCCCTCCATGATCGACTTCCTGAACCGGAACATCTTCCAGCCCCACCCCGAACTGCTCGTCTTCCTCACCGTCGCCCTCGGCTTCCTCTTCGGGAAGCTCCGCTACAAGGCGATCGCTCTCGGCGCCGTGACCGGCTGCCTGGTCGCGGGGCTGCTGCTCGGCGCCCAGTTCGAGATCACCGTCGACGCGACGGTGAAGAACCTCTTCTTCACGCTCTTCCTCTTCGCCCTCGGCTACAAGGTCGGCCCCCAGTTCTTCCGGGGCCTGAAGAAGGACGGGCTGCCGCAGGTCGTCAACGCGCTCGTCGTCTGCGTCACCGGCCTGCTGGTCTCCTGGGGCTTCGCCGCGATGCTGGGGTACGGCCCCGGCCTCTCGGCCGGCCTGCTCGGCGGCGCGCTCACCCAGTCCGCCGTCATCGGCGTCGCCCAGGACGCCATCGGCAACCTCCCCGGCCTCTCCGCCGACCAGATGAAGACCGAGGAGAACCTGGTCGCCATCGGGTACGCGGTCACCTACCCGCTCGGCACCATCCTCTGCGCCATCCTCCTCGCCAACGTCCTCCCCCGGCTCTACAAGCGGGACCTGGCCGCCGAGTCCGCCGCCCTCGCCAAGGAGCTGGACGCCCCCGGCGACAACCCCGACCTGGCCGAGGGCTACTACGAGGTCGTCCTGCGCGCGTACACGATCCGGCGCCCCGACCTCGTCGGCCGCACCATCGACGACTTCGAGAACCAGCAGAAGGAGCTCGGCCACCGCATCTACATCACCCGGGTGCGGCGCGACGGCACGGTCCTCGACCACGACCAGCGGACCGTGCTCCGCGAGGGCGACACCGTCGCCGTCTCCGCCCTGCGCGGCTCCCTCGTCGACTTCGACGCCCGCACCCACATCGGCCCCGAGACCGACGACGTCGAACTGCTCGGCTACGAGACCGAGTCGCTGCACGTCGTCGCCTCGAACAAGGAGCAGCTCGGCAGGACCGTCGCCGAGCTGCGCCGCGAGCCGTTCATGGTCGGCGTCTACATCGACAGGATCTACCGCGCCGGCTCCGAGTACCCCTACCGGCTGTCGACGACGATCGAGCGCGGCGACACCGTGGTCCTCACCGGCCCGAAGCGGCTCGTGGACCCGGCCGGCAAGGCCATCGGCAAGCCGGTGCCGACCTCCTTCGCCACCGACATGCTCTGGGTCGGCCTCGGCGTCTTCCTCGGCGGCTGCGTCGGCATCCCGGCCCTGACCGTCTCCGGGGTGCCGATCTCGCTGTCGACGTCCGGCGGCGCGCTCATCATGGGCCTGGTCTTCGGCTGGATCCGCGGCAAGTACCCGACGTACGGGAACGTGCCGCCGGGCGCCCAGTGGTTCATGGACACCTTCGGGCTGTGCGCCTTCGTCGCCGTCGTCGGCATCAACGCCGGGCCCAGCTTCACCAGCGGCCTGTCCACGGCCGGCTGGGGGCTGCTGCTGTGGGGCGCGGTCGCCACCCTGATCCCGCTGGTCGTCGGCTTCCTCGTCGGCCACTACGTGCAGAAGATCCGCTTCCCGATCCTGATGGGCGTGCTGGCCGGCGGCCAGACCACGACCGCGGCGATCGGCGCCATCAACGAACAGTCCAGGTCGCAGATCCCCACCCTCGGCTACACGATCCCCTACGCGGTCGGCAACGTGCTGCTGACCATCTGGGGCGCCGTGATCGTCATCCTCCACCACTGACCCGCGAAGGACGTCCGCCATGCCCAAGACCAGTTTCACCCGCGAGGAGATCAAGTCCTTCGCCCAGCTCTCGCCGTTCGAGCTGAAGGACAAGTTCATCACCCTCGCCCGGGCGGCCCAGGCCGACCGCCCCGGCCAGAAGGACAAGTCGTCGGTCCAGATGCTCAACGCGGGCCGCGGCAACCCGAACTGGATCGCCACCAGCCCCCGCGAGGCGTTCTACGCGCTCGGCTACTTCTCCCTCGCCGAGTCCCGCCGGGTGTGGACCGCCGACGACCTCGGCGGCATGCCGGAACTGAAGGGCTCCGGCGCCCGGTTCGACGCCTTCGTCCGGCAGCACCCGGAGCTGCCCGGCGTCGAACTGCTCCAGAGGTCGGTCGAGTACGCCGTCGAGCGCTTCGGCTTCGACAAGGACGCCTTCGTCCACGAGCTGACCGACAGCACCATCGGCGACAACTACCCGGTGCCGGACCGCATCCTCACCCACACCGAGCAGATCGTCCGCGGCTACGTCGAGGACGAGATGTTCGACAAGCGCCCGCCGGAGGGGAACGTCTCGTACTTCGCCACCGAGGGCGGCACCGCCGCCATGTGCTACATCTTCGACTCCCTGATGAAGAACGGGATCCTGAAGAAGGGCGACCGGATCGCCCTCATGGTGCCGGTCTTCACCCCGTACATCGAGATCCCCGAGCTCGACACGTACGAGTTCGACGTCGTGCACGTCAACGCCTCCCTCTTCGCCGAGACCGGCGTCCGCGAGTGGCGCTACCCGGAGGAGGAGGTCGCCAAGCTGGCCGACCCCTCGGTCAAGATGGTCTGCCTGGTCAACCCCTCCAACCCGCCGTCCCTCGCGCTGAGTCAGCGGGTCGCGAACCAGCTCAAGGAGATCGTCGCCGGGCCCAACCCGAATCTGGTGATCGTCACCGACGACGTCTACGGCACCTTCGTCCCCGGCTTCCGCTCGGTCGCCGCCGACCTGCCGCACAACACCCTGCTCGTGTACTCGTACTCCAAGCACTACGGCTGCACCGGACACCGCCTCGGCGTCATCGGCCTCCACGACGACAACGTCATCGACCGCATGATCGCCGAACTGCCGGCCGCCGAGAAGGAGCGCCTGGCCAAGCGGTACGGGACGCTCACCCTGGAGCCGGAGAAGATCCGCTTCATCGACCGGCTGGTCGCCGACTCCCGGCAGGTCGCCCTCAACCACACCGCCGGCCTGTCGCTGCCGCAGCAGGTGATGATGGCGCTGTTCTCGCTCTTCGACATGCTCCCGGAGGGCCAGGCGTACAAGGAGCGGCTGCGGGCGATCGTGGGGCAGCGGCTCGACCTGCTCCTCGAAGGCGCCCAGATGAAGATCGCCGACGACGACAAGCGGGCCGGCTACTACATCGAGCTGGACCTGCTCGCCGAGGCCGAACGGGTCCACGGGAAGGACTTCGCCGACTTCCTGGAGAAGAACTACGAGCCCGTCGACCCGCTGTTCCGGCTCGCCGAGCAGACCGGCGTCGTCCTCCTCAACGGCGGCGGCTTCGACGGCCCCGAATGGTCGGTCCGGGTCTCCCTGGCCAACCTGGACGACCTCGACTACCTGAAGATCGGCCACCACCTGCGGGCGATCTTCGACGACTACGCGGACGAGTGGAAGGGCTCCCGGGCCTGACCCGCCGCGCGCGGACAGGGGCGTGCCCCGGCCGGGGGTGGGGTGGCACCGGCCGGGGCACGCGCTGTGGGGGGACGGGAGCGGCTCAGCGGTAGGCGGCGAACGCCTTGGTGAACGCCAGCGGCTGCTGGAGGATCGAGGAGCAGGTGGCGTCGGCGTAGCCCACGGCTCCGGCGGCGCACTGCTTGTCCCGGGTGGAGGACCACATCGACAGCCAGCCGATGCCCTTGGCCTTCGCGAAGTCGACGAGCTGGGTGGCGTCGTCGACCTTGAAGATCTCGGTCGTGACGTCGTTGACGCCGATCATGGGGGTGATGGCGAGGGTCTTCCAGGCCGCCGCGTCGGAGAGCCCGAGGACGCCCTTGAGCTGGGCCTGGGTCGCGGTCGCGGCCTGGATCGCGTACGTGCCCATGTCGCCGCTGTAGGCGGGGCCGTAGTCCATCGCCATGATGTTGACAGCGTCGATCCGGACACCGTTCCTCTTCGCGTCGGCGAGCAGGCTCACCCCGGGCTGGGTCAGGCCCTCGGGCATCACCGGCAGGGTGAAGGAGACGTTCAGGCCGGGGTGGCTCTTCTGGAGCTGGGCGATGGCCTGGGCGCGGCGGGTGTTGGCGGCGGTGTCGGGCAGGGCGGCGCCCTCCACGTCGAAGTCGACCTTGGTCAGCCGGTACTGGTCGACGACCTTGCCGTACGCCTTCGCCAGGTCGGCGGCGGTCGCGCAGTTCAGCGCCAGCTCGTGGCCGGCGGCGCCGCCGAAGGAGACCCGCACGTCGCCGCCCCTGGCGCGCAGGGCGCCGATCTGGGCGGCGACCTTGTCGGAGGCGAGGTCGGTGACCCCGCCCCACAGGGGGGCGCAGGAGCCGCCGGAGGTGATGAAGGCGAGGTTGAACTCCTTCACGCCGGTGGCGTCGGCGGTGGCGAGCAGGTCGTACGCGGGGTAGAGCGAGGTGTCGACGTAGGGGGCGAAGCGGGCGGCGGCGGCCGGCGGGGCGGTGGGCGGCGCGGTGGTGGGAGGAGCGGTGGGCGTCGGGGTGGTGGGGGTCGGCTTCGGGCTCGTCGTGGCCGTGGCGGTGGCGGTGGGCTTCGGGCTCGCGGTGGCGGTGGCCGTGGGGGTCGGCTTCGGGGACGCGGTGGCGGTCGGCGGGTCGGTGGGGCGGCCGCTGGGGGTGGGGGCGGGGCCGCCGGCCGAGCAGGCGGCCCGGTCGATGAGGCAGCCGGACGGGTCCCCGGCCGCTCCGGCCGCCGAGGTCACGAAGCCGACGGTGACGGACTGGCCGGGGGCGAGCGTCCGGTTCCAGCTCGCGGGCCTCACGGTGACGTGCCGGCCGGAGACGGTGTGGTCGCCGTTCCACAGGGAGCCGATCACGGTCCCGGCGGGCAGGTCGAACTCCAGGGTCCAGCCGGAGCGTTCGACGGAGCTCTTGTTGGTGATCACGTACTGGCCGGTGTAGCCGCCGGTCCAGGAGCTGGTCCGGGTGTAGGCGGCGCCGACGCCCGCCGCCTGGGCCGTGCCGCCGAGGGCGAAGGCCGCGCCGCCGGCGATCGCCGCCGCGACGATCGCGCCGACGGCCTTCGTGCGGCCGCTGGTCCTGCGCCGGTGCGCGTTGCTGCCCATGCTGGGGATGCCTCCGTGGGACGGGGGTGGGGTGCGGGCAGCACGCTAGCGCCGGAGAAACGGACAATTGCCCTACGTCGGGCCCGGGTCGGGATTCTTAGGATCCGCTTAAGGGAGCCATCACCGCGGGCAAAGGTTCAGCGCCTCGGGGCCTTGCGGCGGCCGGCCGGGCGGTGCGAGCGGCGGCCCGCGGAGCCGCCGGGGCGGTGGCCGCCCAGCCCGATCCAGATCCGCACCTCGGTGCCGCCGAGGACCGAGTGCCCGATGCGGACGTCGCCGCCGGTGGACTCGGCCATGCGGCGCACGATGTCGAGGCCGAGGCCCGTGGACCCGGCCCGGTCGCCGCTGTTGCCGCGGGCGAGCGCGGCGTCCGGGTCGGCGATGCCGGGCCCGGCGTCCGAGACGAGGACGATGACCGCGTCCTCGCCGTTGTGGACGTCGACGGAGAAGGCGGTGCCCTCCGGGGTGTGCCGGAAGACGTTGCCGAGGAGGGCGTCGAGGGCGGCGACGAGCTCGGGGCGCGCCACCGGGATCCGTACCGGGCGCTCCACCCCGGCGAGGCGGACCAGCCGCCCCTCGTCCTCGGCGAGCGCGGACCAGAACGCCATCCGTTCGCGGACCACCTCGGCGGCGTCGCAGCCCGTGCCGGGGCCGGTCGGCGGGGTGGTCTGCGGCTTCGCCTCGCGGGCGGTGCGGATGATGGTGTCCACCTCGCGCTCCAGCTGCTCGACGGCGGCCCGGGTCTGGTCGGCGGCGGGCCCGGAGCCGAGCGAGGCGGCGTTGAGGCGGAGCACGGTGAGCGGGGTGCGCAGCCGGTGGGAGAGGTCGGCGGCGAGCTCGCGCTCGTTGGCGAGGAGCTGGACGACCTGGTCGGCCATGGAGTTGAAGGCGACGGCGGCCGACTTCAGCTCGGGCGGCCCCTCCTCGGGGACCCGGACGCCGAGCCGGCCCTCGCCGAGCTCGTGGGCGGCGCCGGCGAGCCGCTGGGCGGGGCGGACCATCCGGACGCCGAGCCGGTCGGCGACGGCGAGGGAGCCGACGATCAGGGCGACGCCGACACCGGCGAGGACCAGCCAGGCGGTGGCGACGCCGTTGGTCACCTCGGCCTCGGGGACGAAGAGTTCGACGACGGCGACCTCGCCGGAGCTGAGCGCGGTGGGCTGGAGCAGGGCGTAGCCGCCGGGGACCTCGGCGATGGAGGCCCGGCCGAGGGTCCGGGTGGCGGCGAGCTCGTCGGCGGCGGCCCGGCGGGTGCCGATCTCCAGGGCCCGGCCGTCCGCGGCGGCGGGCGGGACGTGCACGGCGAGCCGGCCCGCCGCCCCGTCCTCGGTGGTGGCGACGGCCTTCTCCAGCTCCGTGCGGTCGGTGGTGATCGCGAGGACCGGGGCGAGGCCGGCGCCGCGCCGCTCGGCGTTGGAGAAGGCCCGGTCGCGGGCCATCTCCTTGACGACGAGGCCGAGCGGGACGGCGAAGGCGATGACGACCATGGCGGTGACGGCCAGCGACACCTTGACGAGGGCCCATCTCACGGCCGGTGCTCCCGTCTCACGGCTGGTGCTCCCGGGGCGGCTCCAGCTTCACGCCGACGCCGCGCAGGGTGTGGAGGTAGCGGGGCCGGGCGGCCGTCTCGCCGAGCTTCCGCCGCAGCCACGACAGGTGGACGTCGATGGTCTGGTCGTCCCCGTACGCCTGCTGCCACACCTCGGCGAGCAGCTCCTTGCGCGGGACGACGACGCCGGGCCGGCCGGCGAGGAAGGCGAGCAGGTCGAACTCGCGCCGGGTCAGGTCGAGCGGGACGCCGTCGAGTTCGGCCTGGCGGCGCAGCGGGTCGATGGCGAGCCCGCCGACCCGGATCGCGGTGGCCGGCGCGGGCTCCCCGGACGCCGACCGGGCGCGGCGCAGCACGGCGGCCATCCGGGCGGTGAGGTGCTCGACGGAGAACGGCTTGACGAGGTAGTCGTCGGCGCCGGCGTGCAGCAGCCGGACGATCTCCGCCTCGTCGTCCCGGGCGGTCGCGATGATCACCGGTACGTCGGTGAGGCCGCGCAGCATCTTCAGCGCCTCGGACCCGTCCAGATCGGGCAGACCGAGGTCCAGGACGACCACGTCGAAACGGAAATGGGCGACCTCGCGCAGCGCCTCCAGGGCCGTGCCGACGCTCCGTACCGTGTAGGAGGCCTCCGTCAGCTGCCGGATGAGGGCGGAGCGCACGAACTGGTCGTCCTCGACCACGAGCACACTTGCCATGGCCCGCACCGTACGCCATTCGGGGGACGCCCCGGTCACGGTCCACCTTCCGGTACGCGCCGGCCGGGCGTGGTGCAGTATGGCCGGGATGCGAAGAGGACTCGTTCACGCCCTGGCCTGGTCGCTCGCCACCGGCGCGGCGGTCACGCTCTCCTGGTGGGGGGTGCACACGGTGCTGTCCGGCACGGTCTACGACCCGCCGCGCGCCCTGCCCCTGCCCGTCGGCACCCCCGTCGGCGCGGCCCCCGCCGAGACGGCGATCGGCGACCCGGTGACGGCCTCGACCCGCCGTCCGGCCACGACGCCGCCGGCCGCTCCCCCGTCGTCCTCGCCGGCCGCGACCGGCCCGGCGTCCGCGTCTCCGCCCGCCGGCCGCCCGGCCGGACCGTCGCGGACCGCGCCCGCCCCGGCCACCGCCCCGCCGGCCCCGTCCGGCTCCTCCTCGCAGGTGCGGAGCTACACGGCCGAGGGCGGCCGGGTGACCTTCGACCTCGGGGAGACCTCCGCCGAACTGGTCTCGGCGACCCCCGCTTCGGGGTGGCGGATGCAGGTGTGGAAGCAGCCCACGTGGATCCGGGTGACCTTCACCCAGGGCGACCGGGAGGTGTCGGTCTTCTGCCTGTGGCACGACTCGGCGCCCCGCGTCCAGATCGAGGAACGCGTCAACTGACCCGCCCGCCGGGAGGCGGCGGCCTCAGCGGAAGGCGGAGGGCGGCGGGGCCGGGGAGGCCTTCGCGGTCGCGTCGGTGACCGGGGCGGCGCCGCCGGTGAAGTCGGCGAGGGGCCGGCCGTGTTCGACCCGGCCCGGGTGCGGGTCGGTGGCCACCCGGCGGGTGAGGTCGGCGACGGGCAGCGCGCGCTCGGAGGCGACCAGGACCGCGTTGCCGAAGCGGCGGCCGCGCAGCACGGTCGGGTCGGCGATCAGGGCCAGTTCGGGGAAGACGGCGGCGGCGGTGGCGATCTGGCCGCGGAGGTGGGCGAGCGGCGGACCGTCGGCGAGGTTGGCGGCGTACGTGCCGCCGGGCCGCAGCGCGCGCCGGACCTCCTCCAGGAACTCGGTGCTGGTGAGGTGGGCGGGGGTGCGGGCGCCGCGGAAGACGTCCGCGATGATCAGGTCGGCCCAGCCGTCCGGGACCTTGGCGAGGCCGGCGCGGGCGTCGGCGGCGCGGACCCGGATCCGGGCGCCCGGGTCGAGCGGCAGTTCGCGGCGGACGAAGCGGACGAGGGGTTCGTCGATCTCGACGACCTGCTGGGTGGAGCGGGGCCGGGTCGCGGCGACGTACCGGGCGAGGGTGAAGGCGCCGCCGCCGAGGTGCACGGCCTGGAGGGGGCGGCCGGGCGGGGCGGCGAGGTCGGCGACGTGGCCGAGCCGCCGCTGGTACTCGAAGGTGAGGGCGGCGGGGTCGTCGAGGTCCACGTGGGACTGCGGGGCGCCGTCGAGGAGCAGCGTCCAGGCGCGGGGGCGGTCGCGGTCGGGGGTCAGTTCGGCGAGCCCGCCGTCGACGGTCTCGGAGACGGCGGCCGCCGCCCGCTCGCGCTGCTTGTTCCTGGCCATCCGTCCATTATCGGCCGGGCGGCCCGGGGCGGTCGGCGGCGGTCAGTGACAGCCGTCGGCGGCCTCGATGAGGCGGGCCGCCTCGCCGAGCGCGCGGCGCAGGACGGCCGGGTCGGTGACCGGGCCGGTGTCGCCGGGGGGCAGCAGCCAGCCCGCCGGGCGGGGCGCGCCGTCGGCGGGCTCGGGGAGTTCGGGGAGTTCCGGGAGGCGCAGGCCCCGCCCCGAGGTGCGGGTGCAGGCGCTGCCGGGGAGGTCCCAGGCGGCGGCGGTGCCGGGCGGGACGAGGAAGCCGAGGGTGTCGCAGGCGCCGTCGTGGAGCACGGGCCCGACCACGGGGGCGCCCCGGCGGCGGAGGATGTCGACGGCCTCCAGACCCTGCCGGGCGGGCACGGTCACCAGGTCGCAGGGTTCGACGCCGCCGGCGCCGACCGGGGCTCCGGCGGTCTCGGCGGGCGTCTCGCATCGTGCTGCGTTCTCGGACATGGACCCCTCCTCTGCTTCCGGAGGAGACGTGTGCCGTCTCTCCATACGGTTCAACGCCCGTGCGCGTCAACGGCTACGGCGGCACGCCGCCGCAAAGGATGGCAGTTCATGGCAGATCGCAGGCGAGATATCCGATTTGTAGCCAAACTCAGCGTAGGCATCCGGTCACAGCAGGTACGTTCATGCCGCCGGAACACCCGGCAGCACCAGGAGAGGGCTCGGCCATGTCCCTGCCACGGGCAGTTCCCAATCTCGCCTTCCGACGGCTCCGCGGGCAGCACTCCCCGGCGGAGTTCGCCGCCATGGTCCGCCGGGCGGCACGGGAGATCGGCGAACAGGTCGCGTGCGACGCCCGCTACATCGGGCGCGTGGAGGCGGGCGAGATCCGCTGCCCGAACTACGCGTACGAGCGGGTCTTCCTGCACATGTTCCCCGGGCTGACCCTTGCCGACCTGGGTTTCTCTGCGCGGGAGGCGGTACGCGGCCGACGGCAGGCCGCCCCGGCCGGGGCCTCGGGGCCCCCCGTCCTCCCGACCCGGAACGATGAGGAGAGCGACGTGCTGCGTCGCGCATTCATGACGAGCGGCACCGCCACCCTGGCGGCCGCCTCCTGGGGACTCGGCTCCACCGCCGTCGCGATCCCCAGCCCCCGCGGCACCCACCGCATCGGCGAGGCCGAGGTCCTCGCCGTCGAGGACGCCGTACGGCGCATCCGCGTGCTCGACGACCGGCACGGCGCCGACGGCCTCTACAAGTGCGCCGCCCAGCCGCTCCGCACCGCCTACGCCCTGCTCGACCGGGGCACCGCCACCCGCCGCTCCACCGAGGACCGGCTGCTCGCCGGCGCGGGCGAACTGTCCCTCTCCGTCGGCTGGCTCGCCCACGACTCCGGCCGCCACGAGGACGCCCGCTCCCACTACGCCGAGGCCCTCGCCACCGCCCGGGTCTCCGGGAACGCGGCCCTGGAGGCGCACGCCTTCTGCAACACCTCGTTCCTCGCCCGCGACACCGGCCGCTACCGCGAGGCCGTCCGCGCCGCCCAGGCGGGGCTGCGCGCCGCCGGCCCGCTCGGCTCCGACCGGCTGCTCGCCCTGCTCTCCCTGCGGGAGGCCGCCGCCTGGGCCGGGCTCGGCGACCGCTCGGCCGCCGAGGAGTCCCTCGGCCGCGCCCACGGGCACTTCGCCCGCGGCCACGCCGACCAGGACCCCGAGTGGATGTCCTTCTTCGGCGAGCCCGAACTGGAGGCCCTGGAGGCCCACTGCTGGGCCGCGCTCGGCGACTGGAGCCGCGCCGCCCGCCACGCGCACCGGGCCACCGTCCTCCAGCACCCCCGCTTCGCCCGCAACCTCGCCCTCTACCGCGCCCAGCTCGCCGGCAACCTCGCCCGCGCCGGCCGCCGCGACGAGGCCGAGGCCGAGGCGCGGCGGGTGGAGAACTCCCTGGACGGGATCGCGTCGGCCCGGATCCGGGGGCTGCTGGCCGAGACGCGACTCATCCTTACGGGTGCGTGAATCGGCGGGGGTCGGATCCAGGATTGTGGATCCGGGATCTTGGATCCGGGATCTTGGATCCGGGATCTTGGATCCGGGATCTTGGATCCGGGATCCCGGACATTGGATCCGGTATCCCGGCGGTCGGATCCGGGATTCTGGATCCAGAATCCCGGATCCACAATCCAGAATCCAGGATCCAGGGGCCGGATATTGGATCCGATGTCCCGGAGCGTGGATACCGGACATCGGATCCGGTATCCACGGGCCGGAGGGCGGCTCAGCCCTCCAGGTGCCCGGTGTCGTTCCAGCGCTCGATCGCCGGCGCCCCGTACGCCCAGCCGAGGACCGACAGGCTCGTCGGGTCCAGGCGGATGCGGGCGGCGAAGGAGACGTGCTCGCCGAGCCAGCGGGCGCCGATGGAGCGCAGGATGTGGCCGTGGGCGAAGACCAGCACGTCGCGGTCGGCGGAGCGCGCCCACTCCACGACCTCGTCGGCGCGGGCCGACAGCTGTTCCATGGACTCGCCCTCCGGGACGCCGTCGCGCCAGATCAGCCAGCCCGGCCGCAGCTCCTGGATCTGCGCCGGGGTCAGGCCCTCGTAGGCGCCGTAGTCCCACTCCATGAGGGCGTCCCAGGGCCGCGCGCGGTCGCCGAAGCCGGCCAGGTCGCAGGTCTCACTGGCGCGGACCAGCGGGCTGGTGCGCACCTCGACGCCGGGCAGGCCCTGCCAGGGGCCCCGGTGCAGGCGCTCGCCGAGCAGCTTGGCGCCGCGCCGGCCCTCGTCGAGGAGCGGGATGTCGGTCCTGCCGGTGTGCCGGCCGAGGAGCGACCACTCGGTCTGGCCGTGTCGGGCGAGCAGGATGCGCGGTGCCATGGGCGGGGCTCTCCAGAGATTGCGCGGATACGGGGGCTCCCCTCCATCATCGCGCAGGTGGCCGGAGCGCGAACTCCCGGCGTCCCGGGCCGGAACGCTCCCGCGTTGTCAGTGGCGGATGCGAGACTTCCGCGGGTGAGCGCATCCCTGGACGGCGGCCGCCCCCGGCCGCCGCAGACGACGGACCCCGTCCCGACCCCGGCGAGCCGGCGCAGGACGCGGGAGAGACTCGCCGAGCTGCGCGGGCCGGCGGTCCCGCCACGCCCGCTGGACGCGCGGGCGCTGGCCGCGCTGGCCGCGAACCCGGGGTGCCGCCGCCGGGCGCTGCTCGACGGCGCCGGGGTCGACAAGGGCGCGCTCGCCTCGCGGTTGGGTTCGCCGGCGCCGTTCGGCCAGTCGCAGTTCGCGATCGTGCGGGGCAACAGCTTCGAGGCGAAGGTGAAGGCGGACGGCGGGCGCGAACTGCTGCGCCTCTTCGGCGTCGAGGACCCGGGGACCGTCTCCGTGCCCGACCTGTCGGCGTCCGGGCCCGAGGGGCGGACCGCGCGGACGGCGCTGGCGCTGCGCGAGGCGACCGCGGCCGGCGGATGGACGCTGCTCGACCACCCGCTGCTGACGCTGGAGGTGGCCGGTTCGCCCGTGCACCTGGAGCCGGACGCGGTGGTGGTGGACCCGACCGGGCGGTGGACGGTCGTGGAGATCAAGTCGTTCCCGATGGTGGACGGGGCGGCGGACGCGGCGAAGGTGGGCGCGGCGGCCCGGCAGGCGGCCGTGTACGTGCTGGCGCTCGAACGGGTGGCGGCGCTCACCGAGGGCGCCGCCGTGCACCACGCGGTGCTGCTGGTCTGCCCGAAGGACTTCTCGAACCTGCCGACCGGGTCCGTGGTGGACGTGCGCAAGCAGCGGGCGGTCACCCGGCGGCAGTTGGCGCGGCTGACCCGGATCGACGAGATCGCCGAGGCCCTGCCGGAGGGGCTGAGCTTCGACGTGGAGGGCTGCTCGGCGCAGGAGTTGGCGGCGGCCGTCGAGGCGGTCCCGCACGCCTACGCGCCGGAGTGCCTGGCCGCCTGCGAGCTGGGCTTCCACTGCCGGTCGCGGGCCCGGGAGGCGGACGCGGTGCAGACGCTGGGCCGTTCGGTGCGGGGCGAGCTCGGCGGGCTGACCACGGTCGGCGCGGTGCTCGCCGCCGCGCGCGGCGAGGACGGCGACCCGGAGGACCCGGCCGTGGCGGCGCTGCGCCGGGCCCGGGCGCTGCGCCGGGAAGCGCTCGCGGAGGCCGCCGCATGTCGCTGATCGCGCACCTGGCCCGGATGGAGGCCGTGGCGGCGGGCCGGGCCCAGCCCCTGGCGACCGTCCGGCACCGGCACCTCTCCGACCGGCCCCTCGTCCTCGTGCCGCTGACCACCGCCGGCGAGGCGGGCGCCCCGCTGGGCGCCCTGGTCGGCACCGACCCGGAGGAGCCCCGGCTCCTGGTGGTCCCCCAGCCCCGGGACCGCGAGCTGCGGTTCGCGTTCCTCGCCGAGCTGGCCGAGGAGGTGCTGCCGTACGTCGACGGGTACACGGACGTCGTCGAGCTCGTCGAGCGGAACGAGACCGATCCGGAGACCGGGAAGCGGACGCGGGTCGAGGTCGAACTGTGCGCGGACGCGCCGCAGCTGATCGTGCCGAGCCGGGCCGGGATCGAGTACGTACGGCTCCTGGGGCGGTCGATGCGGTTCCGGCGCACCGCCGAGCAGGACCCCGACGCGCCGTACCCGGCACCCCCGCGCGTGCCGCTGCTCGGCCGCTGGCTGACGCACTACGGCGAGCGGGCCCGGGTGCCGGGTTCCTCGCTGCTGCTCGCCGCGACCGACCTGCTGAACCGGCACTGGGCCACCGGGCAGTCGTCCCTGGAGGACCAGCACCTGGGGGCGCTGCTCGCCTGGATCGATCCGTACGACGACGAGCCGGGCGCCGAGGCCGCGTACCGGGCCGAGCTGGGCCGGGACGAGCGGGGGCAGTTGCTGTGCCCGCCGGCCGGGCCCGCGACCGACCCGGCCTTCGACAACCAGCTCCTGGCGCCGGCGATCGAGGCGTACGACCGGGCCCGGCAGGCGGTCGGCGCCGCCGAGGACGGCGAGACGGCCGACGCGGCCCTCGCCGTCCTGCACCGGGCCGAGCGGGAGGTCCGGCGGCTCGTCGTCTCCCAGCTGCGGCCGACGTGGGAGGCGACCTGGCGGGCGCTCGGCCTGCTGCGGGAGCTGCCCGAGGGGTCCCGGGTCGCCGACCGGTGGACCCGGGACCGCTGGTCCTTCACCGCCCACCGGGACCGGATCACCGCCGGGGAGCCGCCGCAGCCGCGCCGCGACGACGCCGTGACCGCCGCCGCCAAGCTCGCCGCGCGCGAGCAGGCCCAGGGGCAGCTCGACGCCCAGGAGGCGCTGGACGATCCGCTGGTGCTCGCCGGACGGCGGCTGGCGGGCGAGGCGTTCACCGGCGAGGTCACCGAGGTGACCATGGCGTGGACGGAGTCGAAGCGGCCCGCGCCGCGCCCGCTGCTCACGGTCCGCACCGAGGACCGGCCGCACCTGGACGAGGGCGTGAAGGTGTGGCGCTCGCTCGACGGCAGGCCGCAGGCGGCCGAGTTCGTGTCCCGGGAGGAGGACGGCTCCCTGGTGCTGCGGCTCCTCGACAAGATGGGCCGGTCGAAGGAGCCCGCGGAGGGCACCGTCCCGGAGAAGGGCGAGCGGATCGCCTGGACCCTCTTCGAGCACGACCAGCGGGTGGGGCCGAAGCTGCCCGACCCGGAGGAGACGCCGTGGACCCACGGCGGCCCGCCGCGCGCCGCCGAAGGCGAACTTCCCGACGCCGTGACCCCCGAGGACCTGCTGTGACCGTGTTCGACCCTTCCTCCGCGGCGGCGGAGGCGACGGCCGCGATCCTGGCCAACACCCTGCACGGCACCGCGCGGGGCGTCGTCGTCGACTCCCCGCCCGGCGCCGGGAAGTCCACCCTCGTGGTGCGGGCGGCGCTCGAACTGGCCGCCGCCGGGCGCCCCTTGATGGTGGTGGCGCAGACCAACGCGCAGGTCGACGACCTGGTGCTGCGGCTCGCCGAGAAGGAGCCGGATCTGGAGGTGGGCCGGCTGCACTCCAGCGACGGCGACCCGTACGACAGGGCGCTCGACGCGTTGGAACACGTACGGAAGTCGGCGAAGGCCGGGGACCTCGCGGGGCTGCCGGTGGTCGTCTCGACGGCCGCCAAGTGGGCGCACGTGAAGAACGTGGAGCCGTGGGCGCACGCGATCGTGGACGAGGCGTACCAGATGCGCTCGGACGCGCTGCTCGCCGTGGCGGGCCTCTTCGAGCGGGCCCTGTTCGTGGGCGACCCGGGGCAGCTCGACCCGTTCTCGGTGGTCGGCGCGGAGCAGTGGGCGGGGCTGTCGTACGACCCGTCGGCGTCGGCGGTCTCCACGCTGCTCGCCCACAACCCGGAGCTGCCGCAGCACCGGCTGCCGGTCTCCTGGCGGCTGCCCGCGTCGGCGGCGCCGCTGGTGTCGGACGCCTTCTACCCGTACACGCCGTTCCGTTCCGGAACCGGTCCCGGCGACCGCCGGCTCACCTTCGGCGTGCCCTCCGACGGTTCCGCGCCGGACCGGGTCCTCGACGAGGCCGCCGAGTCCGGCTGGGGCCTGCTGGAGCTGCCCGCCCGGCACACCCCGCGCACCGACCCGGAGGCCGTCCACGCGGTGGCGCTGGTGGTGCGGCGGCTGCTGGACCGGGGCGGCGCGGCGGTGAGCGAGCGCGCGGAGGCGCCCGTCCCGCTGACCGCCGACCGGATCGCGGTGGGCACCGCCCACCGCGACCAGGCGGCCGCCGTCCGCGCGGCCCTGGCGGCGCTCGGCGTGTCGGGCGTCACGGTCGACACGGCCAACCGGCTCCAGGGCCGCGAGTACGACGTCACGGTCGTCCTCCACCCGCTCTCGGGCCGCCCCGACGCCACCGCCTTCCACCTGGAGACCGGCCGCCTCTGCGTCCTCGCCTCCCGTCACCGCCACGCCTGCGTGGTCGTCTGCCGCGCCGGCGTCACGGAGCTCCTCGACGAGCACCCGTCGACGGAACCGGTCCAGCTCGGCGTCACCGTGAAGTTCCCGGACGGCTGGGAGGCGAACCACGCGGTCCTGTCGCACCTGGCCGAGCACCGGGTGGCCTGGGCGCCCTGAGGTCAGGCGCGGTGCGCGGCGGCGCGGAGGAGCGAGGCGCCGGTGGGGGTGAGGGTGTGCAGGACGGTGGCCGCGTGGCGGCTGCTGGTGATGAGGCCGGCGTCGCGCAGGGCGGTCGCGTGGCGGCTGGCGGAGGCGGCGGAGACGCCGGCCGCGCGGGCGATCTCCCCGGTCGTCGCGCCGTCGGCGACCGCGCGCAGGGCCACCGCCCGGGTCCGCCCGAGGAGCGCCGTCAGGGGGGCGGAGGCCGCGTCGGCGAGCGGGTGGTCCGGGGGCGGGGCGGTGGCGTCCCGGCGCACCGGGTAGCAGACGACGGGCGGGAGGGCGGGGTCGGCGAGGCGGGTCGGGGTGCGCCAGCAGAAGTAGGTGGGGAGCAGGGTCAGCCCGCGCCCGTCCAACCGGATCTCGCGGGCGGCCGGTGGCAGGACCAGGTGCAGCGACGGCGGTCGCCAGTGGAGCGCGGGTCCCTTGCCGCCGAGCAGGCCGTGGACGCCGCCGTCGAGGAACTCCCGGCCGAGCGCGGCCCGTTCGGCGTCGAAGTGGGAGCGGACGGTCTCCTCGTACGGGGCGATGACGGCGTCGTGGTACGCGCGCAGCAGCCGCACGAGCTCCTTGCGGTCCTCCGGGTCGGCGAGCCGCGCGACCCACGGGGGCGCGCCGACCGTGCGGTCGAGGCGGGCCAGCTCCTTCGTCACCCGCCGGGGGCTGGTCGCCAGGATCGCGTCGAGCCCCTCCGCGAGCCCGTCGACGCCCCGCCCCGGGGTCAGGAAGTCCGGGAAGTAGGCGGCCCGGGGGAAGAGCGGCAGGAGGACCGTGCGGAGCGCCCGTTCGAGCCCCTTCTCCCGCAGCCGGAGCCGTACGGTCCGGAGCCAGTCCGCGTAGGCCCAGCGGCCGTCCCGGGTCTGGAAGCGGTGCAGGCTGGTGGCGATCTCCCATAACGGGTTCGGTGCGGCGGCGACCCGTACCGCGGCCAGGTCGGCGTCCCCGAAGTGGATGCGGAGCATCTCGTTCCCCCTCGTGAGCTCGGCATTTGCGGTGAGCCGTAACAGCATGGCCGGGCCCTTCCGGAATCCGTCATGGTTGGCCGACGGCGCAGGACAACGGGCGTGTCCGCGCCGCCGACCACCACGAAACGGGAGGAAGAACCATGCGAACTCCGAAGAGCCGTAAGGCAGTCGCCCTCACCACCGGAGCCCTGGTGCTCGCCGGCGTCCTGGGCGCGGCGGGCACCGCCTCCGCCGCGCCCGCCGAGACGGACCGGACCGCGCGGGCCGCCTTCTCGGACCCGACCCTGCCGCCCGTCTACGGCAGCCGGAAGGTCTGGAAGGACGTGAACCACCGCACCGGTCCGAGCGGCAGCTACTCGATCATCGGCAAGCTCTACGCCGGCAACTCCTACGCGGTCAGCTGCTGGAAGTACGGCGAGAGCGTGACCGCCGAGGGCACCACGAACAACGTGTGGATCCTCGCGAGGAACGGCAGCGGCCGGTGGGGCTACTCCAGCGCCATCTACTTCTCGGGGGACAAGTACGCCAACCTGCCCCAGAGCGCGAAGTGCCCCTGACCGCCCGCCCGTGAGTCCGCGGCGGGGCCGGTCACGGGACCGGTCCCGCCGCGGCCGCGTGGGCGAGGAGTTCGTCGACCGACCACTGGTCGTAGACGTGCTCGCCGTACTTCGCGGCGGTGATCCGGCCGTCGGGGGCGATCAGGAAGTCGGCGGGGAGGCCGGTCCGGCCGGCGGGCTGCGCCGCGGCCGGCAGCCGGCCCCGGCCCCGCAGCAGCTCCGCGGCGCTCCGGGCCACGCCCCGGACGACCGCCGGCCAGCCCCTCGGGTCGAGCAGGGCCCGGCGGTGGGCCTCGACGCCGAACTCCGCGTACAGCTCCTTGGCGGGGTCCGCGACGACGGCGAACGGCAGGTGGGCCACGTGCGCGCGCAGCTCCTCGGCCGGCGAGTGGAAGAGGACCACCTCCCGGATCCCGGCCCGTTCGATCTCCTCGTGGCGCAGGACGACCGAGCGGAGGTGGAGGTTGCAGACGGGGCAGCCGGCGAAGCGCCGGAACTGCACGTGGACGGCGCGCGCGGGGTCCGGCACGGCCAGCGGCGGGCCGGTGACCGGGACGAGCGTGCGGACGGGGACGGAGTCGCCCGGCGCGAGCCGGGACGAGGGGGCGCGGGGCGGGGGCGCGGGGGACGGCAGATCGCGGGACGGGGGCGTGCGCATGGGTCACCTTCCGCTGGGGAGCCCGTAGGCGTACGGCGTACTCCTAAAAGCGTAGGCGTAGGGCGTACGCTGTCAAGCGCCATGCCACGACCCCGCTCCCTCACCCCGGACCGGCTCGCCGCCGCCGCGCTCGCCGTCGTCGACCGCGACGGGCTCGCGGCCCTCTCCATGCGCACCGTCGCCAAGGAGCTCGGCATGAGCCCGATGGGGCTCTACCGGTACGTCTCCGACCGCGAGGAGCTGGAGCGGCTGGTGGTCGACCGGATCCTCGACGCCGTGGACACCGCCCCGCCCCCGGAGGACGCGCCCTGGACCGAGCGGGTCGAGGTCATGGTCGGGCGGCTGCGCGCGGCCGTGGCCCGGCACCCGGAGGCCGTGCCGCTCGCCCTCACCCACCGCCACCGCTCCCCCGGCGGGCTGCTCTGGTCGGAGGCCGTGCTCGGCATCCTCGCCGGGGCGGGCGTCGACGGGCCCCGGCGCGTGGTCGCCCTGCGGGCGCTGCACGGGTACGTGACCGGGGCGATCCAGCTGGAGCACCGGGGCCCGCTCGCCGGGCCGGGCACGGAGGCGATCGCCGCGCTGCCCGGGGACCGCTTCCCGCTCCTGACCGAGACCGCCCGGGAGGCCCGCGGGGTCACCCCCGACGAGGAGTTCTTCGGCGGGCTCCGGCTGCTGCTGCGGGGCCTGGGCGGCTGAGCCCGGCGGCGGCGCGGGCGGTCTTGCGGGGCACGGGACAATGGGGGGTGGTCCGGGCGTCCGGACCGGTGTGCGCGAGGAGGAGCGGAACGATGGCGGAACCCGCGGAGCGGAGCGGACAGCGGCGGCTGCGGCCGGCGCCCCTGATCTTCGAGCCTGCCGAGGCGACCGCCGACCCGGAGCACTTCTTCGACCTGGAGTCGATCGAGGACCCGAAGGAGCTGCTGTCCCGGGCGACCGAGCTGACGCTCGCGTTCCGGGCGGCGACGGACCGGGCGATCGAGTTCCAGGCGGTCGCGGCGGCGCAGCTCGCCGACCCGAAGCGGTTCGACCGGCTGACGGCGGCGGACGTCGCCGAGCGCGCGGCGTGGACCGAGGACTACGCGCGGAAGATGATCGAGTTCGGCCGGGACCTGATCCGTACGAACGGACGCCCGGCGGAGGACTGACGGGCCGGACCGGGCGGACCCGGCCGGCGGGAGTCGGGCCGGCGAACCGGAACGGACCGGAGCGGTCGGGACCGGGCGGACCGGAGCGGTCGGGCGGGCGAGAGCGGTCGGCCGGGCGGGAGCGGTCGGTCGGCCGGGCGGGAGCGGTCGGCCGGGCGGGCGAGAGCGGTCGGGCGGGTGGGTCGGCGGCTCGACGGAACAACCGTTCGGCATATGCGGGGCGCACGATACCCCTCCGATCGCGGCCCCGTCCGGGTTTCGCGGAACTCTCGGCGTTCGTTCCGTCACCCCCGGTAGACCTTTCTCCATGACGACGACGACCTGGCTGCGCGACGAGACCCCGTACGACGTCTTCCGCTTCCTGCGGACGGGTGACGAGGACCGGCACCAGACCGCCCGGGTGACCGGCGGCGGCGCCGCCTGGCTGGCCTCGGCCGCCGGCGGCGAGCCCGGGGCGGCCCTGGCGCGCTGGGAGGCGCGGCCGGAGGCCCCGGCGGTGCTGCCCTGCGGGCCGGTCTTCGACGTCGTGAACGTGGACCCGGTCTTCGGGCGGCGGATGCTGGACCGGCTCTGGGAGGAGGGGCCGGGCTCGGGCCCGGTGGCGGCGCACCGGGGCCGGATGCTGCTCTTCGCCGCGCCGGGCACCGCCCAGCGGCTGCCCGCGCTGCTCGACTGGGAGGAGTGGGGGAGGGCCGTGCCGCGGCCGCTCTGCCACGGCACGGGCGACGCGGTGACCGTGCCGCCGCTGGTCCCGGCGGGCGAGGAGTCCGCCGGGCCGCGCTGGCTGGTCGCCCCGGACACCCGGAACCCGTGGCTGCCGGGCCCCGAGGTGATGCTGTGGGCCTGTGTGCGGGCGGCCCGGGCGGTTTCCGCGGCCGACGTGCGGGTATCGATTTTTGCTCCCGCCGCTCAGGGTGCTAATGTCTACGACGTCAGCAGGCGCCGCTAGCTCAGTTGGTTAGAGCAGCTGACTCTTAATCAGCGGGTCCGGGGTTCGAGTCCCTGGCGGCGCACAGACCGGAAAGCCCCTCGCGAGAGCGAGGGGCTTTCCGCATGTCACGGGGCCTGTCGCCCGGTGCGCCGCGGGTCAGGCCGGGCCGGGCGGGGTGATCTTCACCGTCCAGACGCCCGCCTCGCTGCGGTCCGTGACCTCGACCCGGACGCCCGTGCCGGGCACCGTGAGCGTCTCACCCACCTCCATCGGCGCGTCCGCGAGCGGCGGGTACACCGAGCGCTCCCAGCACGCCTCGGTCTCCGGGTGGCCGTCGACGACCTCGACCGGGCCGTCGCCGGAGTGCGCGCCGGCCCGGACCCGGTAGACGAGGACGCCCTCGGTGCAGGTGTCGGCGTCGTTGCCGGTGGCGGCGCGGGCCTCGACGGCGAGGACGGTGTCCGGGCCGGTGCGGACGACGGCGAGCCGGGTGGAACGCGCGGCGGGGGTCGACGGGGCGGCCGAGACGGGCTCCAGGCCGACCAGGCGCGGCTCGCCGCCCTGGACGCAGGTCACCTGGGAGCGGTCGAGCCAGCCCAGCTTCCACTTGTGCCAGCCGAAGGGGTCGGGGGCGAGTCCGAACTGGCTGCCCATGACGTCCCAGTCGCCCACGTGGGTGTCCCAGTCGCCCTTGCCGTCGGCGGGGCGGCGGTAGAGGTCGGGCAGGTCGAAGACGTGGCCGGTCTCGTGGGCGAGGACGTTCCGGTCCGGCGGGTGCCGCTCGAAGACCGTCACGACCCGGCGGATCCGCGCGCCGTCCGCCTCCAGCGGGCTCTCCAGGTTGACCACCTTGGTGGCGTCCGAGTCCACGCCGGGGGCGTCCGGGTCGGCGACCAGGTAGACGATGTCGTACCGGGAGAAGTCCACGGAGCCGTCGGCGGCGGCGATCGCGTCCTTCAGGTACGCGGCCCGCTTCCCGGCGTCCCAGTCGCGCCGTATGGCGTACTCCGTGGACGGGCGGGGCATCGGCGTCCAGACGGCACGGGGGTGCGGGCGGAGGGTGAACCGGCCGTAGGAGGCCCGCCGGAAGAAGTCGGTGGTGGCCGGGAAGTGGTCGGCGGCCAGCTCCTCCGGCGTGTTCACCGGGGTGGCGTCCGGGAAGGACAGGAAGATCATGACCGCGTCGAGCGAGCGCTCGGGACGCGGATAGGAGCCGTTCCAGCTGTCGAGGCCGAGCGAGTGGTGCGCGGCGGTACGGGGCAGGGCGCAGGGTCCGGCCTGGGGCGCGGCCGCGGCGGGCCCGGCGACCAGGCCGGTGGCCGCGAGGGCGGCGAACGCGGTGAACGCGGCGGCTCCGGCACGCAGCCGGGAGCGCTCCACTCCCCCGGGTGGCTGCTGACCCTCCACGTGGACCTCCGGTTCGCGAGTGCGGGACACCTTCACCACCTTGTGGCGGTTCACGGTGTTTCGCACGTTTCCGCTACCCCGGTCGGGTGAGGGGGCGCCACCCGGGCGACGCGAGACGGACACGCTCCAGCTCACGGAAAGTCACATTCGATCAGCACGCCGACGTCGTGAGTCAGACCCGCGCGGAAACGGTCAGGGGCGGCGCGCGGTGGTCAGCCTCACACCGGCCGGGGCCCCGGCCGACCGCCCGGGAGCTGGAACGCTCCCCCGGCCTGGCTCTATGATCGGCACACTTGTCCCAGGCCGACCATTCCGACCACATGTGAACGGCCCCCCTGCACAACGGGAGTGAGCGGTGAGCGGAACCCCCGAAGGACCGGTACATCCAGAGCCGCAGGGCGCCCCGCCGGCCCGCCCGGCACTCACGGAGCGTGAACTCCGCGATTACCGGGCCGCCTTCCGCACCTCCCAGCTCGCCATGGCCCTCGTGGACCGGGACGGCCTGGTCGTCGCCGCCAACGACTCCCTCGGCACCCTCCTCGGCACCGACAGCACCGCCCTGCGCGAGCAGGCCGCCGCCGACCTCGTGGACCTCGCCGCCGACGGCCGCACCTGGCACGCCTACCGCGAGGTGCTGCGCGGCCGCCGCTCCCGCTTCCGCTGCACCCGCCGGCTCAAGCACCCCGACGGGCGCAAGCTCTGGGCCGAGGTCACCGTCGCCCCGGTCCCCGACACCGGCCGGGTGCTGCTCTCCGTCGCGGACATCAGCGACCGGCGCGAGCTCCAGGCCCGGCTGCGCCACCTCCAGATGCACGACCCGGTGACCCGGCTGCCCAACCGGGCGCTCTTCTTCGAGCGCCTGTCGGCCGCGCTGGAGCCGGCGGCGGCCGAGGGCGCCGGGACGGCCGGCGGCACGGGCGGCCCGCTCGGCGCGGCCGACGGCACGGAGCCGTACCGCTCCGGCCGCCCGCACCGGTCGTACCAGTCGTACGGGCATGGCAGAACAGGGCGGATCGGCCTCTGCTACCTGGACCTCGACGGTTTCAAGGCGGTCAACGACACCCTGGGGCACCGGGTCGGCGACCGGCTGCTCGCCGCTGTCGCCGGCCGGCTCACCGAGTGCGCGGACGGCGCCGGCTACACCCGCAGCGGCGGCCACCTCGTCGCCCGGCTCGGCGGCGACGAGTTCGCCGTCCTCGTCGAGGACTCCACCGGGACGGAACAGCTCGCCGACCTGGCCCGCTCGGTCCTCGCCGCGCTGGAGCGGCCCTTCGACCTCGGCGGGCAGCGGCTCTCGGTCTCCGCCTCGATCGGCGTCGTCGAGCGCGCCGCCGCCGGCACCACCGCCACCGGACTGATGCAGGCCGCCGACACCACCCTGTACTGGGCGAAGGCCGACGGCAGGGCCCGGTGGACGCTCTTCGACCCCGAGCGCAACGCCCACCGGATGACGAGGCAGGCGCTCTCCTCCACGCTGCGGCCCGCGGTGGAGCGCGGCGAGTTCGCCCTGGAGTACCAGCCGCTGGTCGACCTGGCGGGCGGGGCGGTGCGCGGGGTGGAGGCGCTGGTGCGCTGGCACCACCCGCGGTTCGGGGTGCTGTCGCCGAATCGGTTCGTCGGGATCGCCGAGGAGGACGGCTCCATCGTCGAGCTGGGGCGGTGGGTGCTGCGGACCGCCTGCGAGCAGGCCCGGCAGTGGCAGAAGGACCATCCGCGCGAGCGCCCGCTCTTCGTCTCGGTGAACGTGGCGGTCCGCCAGGTGTGGGACTCCGACCTGGTCGCGGACGTGGCGGGGATCCTCGCCGAGACCGGCCTCGCCCCGCACCTGCTCCAGCTGGAGCTGACCGAGTCCGCGGTGATGGGCTCGGCCGGCCGGCCGCTCCAGGCGCTCCAGGCGCTCAGCGACATGGGCGTGCGGATCGCCATCGACGACTTCGGCACCGGCTACTCGAACCTGGCCTATCTGAGCCGGCTGCCGGTCTCCGTCCTCAAGCTGGACGGCTCCTTCGTGCGCGGCTTCCAGGACGAGGAGCACCCCAACCCCGCGGACGAGCTGATCGTGGAGGCGCTGGTGCAGCTCGCCCACCGGCTCGGCCTCACGGTGACCGCCGAGTGCGTGGAGACGGCCGGGCAGGCGGCGAGGCTGCGCCGGATCGGCTGCGACACGGGGCAGGGCTGGCTGTACTCGCGGGCGGTGGCCCCGGACCGCATCGCCGCGATGCTGGAGGGCACCACCCCGCTGCGGGTCTGAGCCCCGGGGCGCGCCGGACGCGGTACCGCCCCCGACCGGAGGGACATTCCGGTCGGGGGCGGCGGTTCGCGCGGTGGTGCGGGCGGTCAGGTCTCAGCAGGCGCCGAGGTCCTGCCAGACGCCCCACTCACCGGTGGTGCCGGGGGCCTCGTTCTGGGTCCACCACTTGGCCTTCCACTTGCGGCCGTTGTGGGAGACCTCGTTGCCCGCGTTGTAGACCGTGCCGGCGACGTAGGCCGGGAGCGAGCCGCAGCCGGCCGGGGGCTGCGTGGTCGGCGGCGTGGTCGGCGGGGTGGTGGTGGGCGGGGTGGTCGGCGGGACGGTGGTGCCGCCGAGCGCGGTGTTGATCTGCTTCAGCAGGGTGGCGTTCTCGTCCAGGCCGAGGAGCGAGTACATCATCGCGCCGGCCAGGCCGCGCTGCTTGCCGTAGTTCACCCGCTCCTGGATGGACTTCTGGTTCAGGCCGGTGAAGAACTCGCCGTCCTTGTAGAAGTACGAGGACTTGGCCTGGTCGTCCCAGAAGGTGGTCGCGGCGTTGTCGACGATGCCGCCGAGCTCCTTGTAGTGCGCGATGCCGGCCTGCTGGGAGAGCGGGCGGGCGTTGGAGCCGCCGGTGGCGGGCTGCGCGAGGCCGTTGGCGGTGCCGGCGGGCACGCCCTTCCAGCCGCGGTAGTAGAACTCGTAGCCCAGCGTCAGCTTGTTGGCCGGGAAGCCGCCGGTGATGCCGTAGGTCGGGTTGCCGTCGATCCAGGAGTCGATGGCGGCGTCGATCGAGTACTTCTCCTGGCCCGGCGCGATGACGTCGGTCGGGTCGTTGGAGCCGGAGTACAGCGGGGACTGGTGGTACGTCGGCCCGTCGCCGTCCCAGGCGCCGTGCATGTCGTACGTCATGATGTTCGCGTAGTCGAGGTACGCGCCGATCTTGTCCGTCTCGATGTGCTTGATCTTGTCCTGGCCGGCCGGGAGGGCCGCGGTCAGCAGGTACTTCTTGCCGCCGTTGGCCGCGCCGTACTCGTCGAGCTGCTTGCGGAACTCGGCGAGGAGCAGGGTGAAGTTCTGCTTGTCCTCGGGGCCGTAGTGGTTGCCCAGGTGGCCGCCGGAGGAGCCGGGGTACTCCCAGTCGATGTCGATGCCGTCGAAGATGCCGGCCGCGGTGCCGGGGCCTCCGAAGCCGCCCTCGACCGGGAGGTTGCCCTTGAGGTACTGGTCGATGCAGGAGGAGACGAGCTTCTTGCGGCTCGCGTCCGTCTTCGCCGCGTCGTGGAAGTACTTGGAGTAGGTCCAGCCGCCGAGCGAGATGTTGATCTTCAGGTGGGGGTACTTCGCCTTCAGCTCCTTGAACTGGTTGAAGACGCCCACGATCGGCTGGTCCCACTTGTCGGCGACGCCGTCGACGGAGTCGGCCGCGGAGAAGGACTTCTGGTAGTCGGCGTAGGAGTCGCCCGCGCCGTCGCCCGCGTTCGGGTTGTTGTCGTCACCCGCGGCCTTGTTGGCCATGAAACACGTGAGGTTCGTCGGGTGGATGTTGCCGAACGAGTAGTTGATGATGTCGAGCTGGCTCGCGATGCCCCGCGTGTCGAGGTGCTTCGGGTAGAACGCGTTGCCGTACACGCTCCACTGGTCGTAGTACGCGATGCGCACGCCGCCGGCGGAGGCGGTGGTCGAGGCGTCGGCGGCCTGGGCGGAGCCGAGGCCCGCGGTCGCGGCGAGGGCGCCGGCGGCGAGGGCCGAGCTGAGCAGCGCGGCGATCAATGACTTACGGGGGTGCACGAGCGTCCTCCGATGGGGGGTACTGGTGGTGCCGTACAGGAGTTGGAGAAGTGATAGCCCCCGTGTGAACGGCGCGTCAATGGTCTGAACCAGATTGAGGACTAGACCAATTTGAAGGAGAAACCCCTCGTCAGAGGTGTGCAGCACAAAACGAAACCGCCCGCCACCATGCGTGACGAGCGGTTTAAGGTTCCCTTAGGGAAGCCGGCGGGGCGGAGCGGCGAGGAACCACCCGCCTTTCCGGAACCCGGGATTCAGGAGAGCCGCGGCAAGCCGTAGGCGTCCGCGATCAGTTCGTAGCTCCGCAGCCGCGCCTCCCCGCCGTGGGCGTTGGCGGTGATCATCAGCTCGTCCGCCCCGGTGCGCTTCTGGAGCTCGTCCAGACCCGTCCGGACCTCGTCCGGGGTGCCGTGGACCACGTTCCCGAGCCAGCCGGCCACGAACTCCCGCTCGGCCGGGGCGAATCCGCGCTCCACCGCCTCCGCCTCCTCGGGCGTGGGGATGAGACCGGGCCGGCCGGTGCGCAGCCGCAGCATCGAGACGGCGCCCGTGAGCACCTGGCGGCGGGCCTCCGTCCCGTCCTCGGCGGCGAGGGCGGCGACGCCGATCAGGGCGTAGGGGGCGTCCAGGACCGCGGAGGGGCGGAAGGACTGCCGGTAGAGGTCGAGCGCCGGGATCGTGTTGCGGGCCGAGAAGTGGTGGGCGAAGGCGAAGGGCAGGCCGAGGAGGCCGGCCAGCCGGGCGCTGAAGCCGGAGGAGCCGAGCAGCCAGACCGGCGGGCGGCCCTTCGGACCCTGCACCGGCCCGGGCACCGCGTGGATCCGGGCGTACGGGTGCGCGTCCGGGAAGTCGTCGTCGAGGAACCGGGTCAGCTCGGAGAGCTGCTCCGGGAAGTTGTCGGCGCCCTCGTTCAGGGTGTCGGTGCGGCGCAGGGCGGCGGCGGTGGCGCCGTCGGTGCCGGGCGCGCGGCCGAGGCCGAGGTCGATCCGGCCCGGGGCGAGCGCCTCCAGGGTGCCGAACTGCTCGGCGATCACCAGCGGGGCGTGGTTGGGGAGCATCACGCCGCCGGAGCCGAGGCGGATGCGGCGGGTGTGGGCGGCGAGGTGGGCGAGGATCACGGCCGGCGAGGAGGAGGCGACGCCGGGCATCGAGTGGTGCTCGGCCACCCAGTGCCGGTGGTAGCCGCGCCGCTCGGCGAGCCGGCTGAGCTCCACGCTGGTGGCGAGGGCCCGGCTCGCGGTGGAGCCGCTGCCCACGGTCACGAGGTCGAGGACCGAGAGCGGTACGGGTGCGGTGCCCAGGGCCTCTCCTCGTACGGCGTCGTCCGCCGTGCCTGCGTCTGCCTGGGTGCCGGTCTCGCTCACCGTCCGGTCCTTCCTCCGCGCGGATGTGTCCACCGGAGCGGCAACAGGGGTGCGGGATCCCTTATTCCGGGGCGAACGGAGCACCTCGGGTGACCGGCGCCACATTTCGGCCACCGGAAGCACTGCTTCCGGGTCCTCTCCTCCCCGGGGAATCTCCGTCTCCCCGCGAGCCGAACGCCTGAGCGACGGCCGGTCCGCACCCTCCTGACCTGAGGCTCTTCCCTCCGTCCATGCCCACGTCATATGCCAGGGTGGCGCGTCCCAGTACAGGGCCGGGATCCCCCGCATGATTCTCGCCAACAGCCGCCCCGCGGAGGGCCCTTGGCGGCTATCGTGGTACGGAAGCTTGCGGTCACAACCTGGTAGGGGGAAACCGTGGCGCTGAAGCCCGAGCCCACCGCGCCGTTCCACTCGGTGCAATACGCCCTGCGCGTGCTCGAGACGGTCTCGCGGCACGGTGGCGGGGTGTCGGACGCGCAGATCGCGCGCGAGACCGGCCTGCCCGTCGCCCACCTGTCCTCGCTGCTCCTCATGCTCCGGCGCGAGGGGTACGTCGAGCAGGTCTCCGACGGCGCGTACGTCACCGGGGACTCCCTGGTCCTCCTCGGCTCCGGCTCGACCCGCCGGGAGGCCCTGGAGGCCAAGCTCCAGGAGACCCTCACCGAGCTGCGCGACTCCGTCGGCGCCGCCGTCTACATCAGCCGGTACATCGACGGCGAGGTGAAGATCACCCAGTTCGCCGACGGCCCGCGCACCCCCAAGGTCAACGAGTGGGTGGACTTCCGCTCGGCGGCCCACGCCAGCGCGGTCGGCAAGTGCCTGCTCACCCAGCTCGACCTCAACGGGCGCCGCGACCACCTCTCCCGGCACAAGATCGCCCGGCTGACCTCCCGGACGATCACCAACGAGAAGGTGCTCTTCTCCAAGCTGGACAGCCAGCCGCCGACCGTCCCGGTCCTCGACCTCCAGGAGTACGCGGTCGGCACGGTCTGCGCCGCGGTGCCGCTGACGGCCGGCTCCGCCGTGGGCTGCCTGGCGCTCTCCCTCCCGATCGAGCACGCCCACCGGCTGCGCTCGGCCGCCGACACGCTGAACCGGCGGGCGGCCCCGGTGGTGCTGTCGCTGGCGATCTGAGGCGCCCGGAGCGGGGTCCCGGCGGGGTGGTCACGAGCACCCCCCGGGACCAGGTAGTATTTTCTCTGTCAGCAGGCGCCGCTAGCTCAGTTGGTTAGAGCAGCTGACTCTTAATCAGCGGGTCCGGGGTTCGAGTCCCTGGCGGCGCACCGACGGGAAGAGGCCCCTCGCGAGAGCGAGGGGCCTCTTCCGCATGCCCCCTTAGGGGGTCACGCCTGGAGGTAGGCGAGGACGGCGAGGACCCGGCGGTGGGTGTCCTCGGCCGGCGGCAGGTCCAGCTTGGCCAGGATGTTGCCGATGTGCTTGCCGACGGCCGCCTCGGTGACGACCAGGCGCCGGGCCACCTCGCCGTTGGAGTGCCCCTCCGCGACCAGCGCCAGGACCTCCCGCTCGCGCGGGGTCAGCGTCGCGAGGGGGTCCCGGCGGCGGCGCAGCAGCTGCCGCACGACCTCCGGGTCGACGACCGTGCCGCCGGCGGCCACCCGGTCCAGGGCGTCCACGAACTCCTCCACCTGCCCCACCCGGTCCTTCAGCAGGTAGCCGACGCCGGCGCCGTCGCCCGAGTCGAGCAGGTCGGAGGCGTAGTCCCGCTGCACGTACTGGCTGAGGACGAGGACCGGCAGGCCGGGGCGCTCGGCGCGCAGGGCGACGGCGGCCCGCAGCCCCTCGTCCTGGAAGCCGGGCGGCATCCGCACGTCGGTGAGGACCACGTCCGGGTCGTGGGCGGCGACCGCCGCGCGCAGCGCCTCCGCGTCGCCGACCGCGGCCACCACCTCGTGGCCGAAACGCGACAGCAGCCCGATCAGTCCCTCGCGGAGGAGGACGCCGTCCTCGGCGAGGACGACGCGGAGCGAACGCGGCACGGGATCTCCACTCGTAGGACCGTCGGCCCGCCCGGCGGGCTGGTGATCGTCAGTGTGCCATCCAGGACGGCGAGCCGGTCGGCGAGTCCGGTGAGCCCGGAGCCGCGGGCCGGGTCGGCGCCGCCGCGCCCGTCGTCCTCGACGGTGAGGACGAGGACCCGGCCGTCGTGCCGGCCGGTGAGGCGGGCGCGGGAGGCGCCGCTGTGCCGGTCGACGTTGGCGAGCGCCTCGCGGCCGGTGAAGTACGCGGCGCTCTCGACGGCGGCCGGCAGCCGGGGCAGGCCGTCGAGGTCGGTGTCGACGGGGACGGCGGTGCGGTCGGCGGCGTCGGCGAGGGCCGGGCCGAGGCCGTAGTCGGCGAGGACCTGCGGATGGATGCCGTGGATCAGCTCGCGCAGTTCGGCGAGGACCTGCCCGGCCTCCTCCTGCGCCTGCGCGAGCCGCTCGGCCAGCGGGCCGCCGGGCGGGGCGTCCAGCCGGGCCAGGCCCAGGGACATGGTGAGGGCGACCAGCCGGTGCTGGGCGCCGTCGTGCAGATCGCGCTCGATGCGGCGGCGCTCGGCCTCGAAGGCGTCCACCAGCCGGGCCCGGGAGGCGATGACCTCGCCGAGCCCGTCCCGCTCCCGGGGTGCGAGCAGGGCCCGGGTGAGCGCGGCCCGCCCGGCCGCGTACAGCCCGAGCGGGTAGGCGAGGGCGACGAGGAGGAGCGCGCCGAGCGCGGCGGCGGCGAGGGCCGGCGGGTACGAGGTCACCAGGACCGTCTTGAGGATCTTGGTCTCGTGGCCGTCGGCGGCGAGCAGGACCGGGGTGGCGAGCAGCGCGCCGGGCACGCCGGCGGCGAGGGCGAGCGCGAGGGCGTCGAGCACCCACAGGACGGTGGCGAGGAGGAGCGCGTACGCGAGCTCCCGCCAGGTCGCCCGCTCTCCCGCCCGCACCCGCGCCCAGGCCGCGAGGCCCGGCTCGGCGGGCGCCCGGTGCGGGTCGGCGGCCGGCCGCCGGTCCACGAGGCGCAGCCGCAGCCGCTCCGCCCCGCCGAGCGCGATCCCCCCGAAGAGCAGCAGCGGGATCCCCACCAGGAGCGGCGAGGCGACCAGCAGCACGAGCAGCACCGCGCAGGCGAGGACGCCCGCGACGACCCCGCTCACCAGATAGCCGGCGGCCCGCCAGGGCCAGGGCCCGAAGGGGTACCTCCGGGGCCGGAGGAACAGGGCCTGCCGCACGTCGCACGCTTCCATGGCCGCCACCGTAGGCGGGCGCGGCGGGCCCGGGCCATGGGGCGGGAGGGTGTGACCGGGGTGGGGCTGGGCCCACCCCGGCGCGGGCTCCTACGATGCGCGGATGACGATCCACGGGGACGACGGGCCGGACGTACGCGTGCTGTTCGACGGGACGCGCGAGGACTACCGGGAGCCGGGGCGGCCGCGCCCGGTGCGGGTGTACGTGTGGGAGCCCGCCGGGGCCGGGGCCGGGACCGTGGTGGTCTCGCACGGGACCGGCGGGTCGGGGGCGGACATGGGGTGGCTGGCGGCCCCGCTGCGGGCGGCCGGCTTCCGGGCCGTCGCCGTCGACCACCACGGCAACAACCACGTCGACGGGTACGAGCCCGAGGGCTTCGTCCACGTGTGGGAGCGGCCCCGGGACGTCTCCTTCGTCCTCGACCGCCTCGGCGCGGAACGGCCGCTCGGCCCGGTCGGCGTCGCCGGGTTCTCGGCCGGCGGCTACACGGCGGCGGCGACGGCGGGGGCCCGGCTCGACCCGGCGCTCCTGGAGGCCGTGCTGACGGGGGCGGTGCCGCTGCCGGCGATCCCCGAGTTCCCGGACGTGCTCGACGCGCTGCGGGCGAAGCGGCCGGGCGAGGGGGTGCCTGGCGGCGCCGGGGACGACCTCACCGACCCCCGGGTGCGGGCCGTCTTCCAGGTGGCGCCCGGCCTGGGCGGGCTCGTCACGCCGGAGAGCCTCGCCCGGGTCCGGGTGCCGGTGGGCGTCCGCTGGGCCGGGGCGGACGACATCTGCCCGTACGACTCCGACGTCCGCCCCTACCTGGAGCACGTGCCGGCGGCGAGCGGCGTCTCGGTGGGGCCGGCGGTCCGGCACGACGACTTCTTCGCGGAGGAGCCGGCCGATCCGACGGCCCGGGTCCGGGTCGGCGAGGCGGCCGCCGCGTTCTTCGCCGCGCACCTGGGGTGAGGTTCAGGCCGGTGCGCGGCCGTGGCGGGCGTACTCCTCCCGGAGGGCGGCGAGCGCGGCCCCGGTGAGGGGCTCGTACGGGGCTCCCGGCGCGGGGCGCCACCAGACGGGGTCGTCGCAGAGGAAGGAGGCGCGGCGCAGGGCGACGCGGTGGATCTTGTTGGTGGCGGTGAGGGGGAGCCCCCGGGTCACCCGGACGAAGCGCGGGGGCATCTTGGTGCCCAGGTCGGGCTGGGCGGCGAGGAAGGCGGCGAAGGCCGCCGGGTCGAAGGTCCCGCCCGGGCGCAGGGCGAGCGCGGCCATCACCTGGTCGCCGGCGACGGGGTCGGGGACCGCGTAGACGGCGACGCCGGCGGCCCGGTCCCAGCGGGCCAGGATCGCCTCGATCATCGCGGCGGCCAGGTTCTCGCCGTCGACGCGCAGCCGGTCGTCGGCGCGGCCCGCGAAGTAGAGGAAGCCGGCCGCGTCCCGGTAGAAGAGGTCGCCGGTCCAGTACCAGCCGTCGCGGCGCCGGGCGGCCTCGGCGCCGGGGTTGCGCCAGTAGCCCTCGAAGGTGCCGGTGCCGCCCCGGTTGACGAGTTCGCCGATGGCCTCGTCGGCGTTGAGGAGCCGGCCGGCGGGCGAGAAGCGGGCGGGCGGGCACGCGCGCCGGGTCTCGGGGTCGACGACGGCCAGGTCGTCGCCGGGCGCGGCGCGGCCGATCGCGCCGGGCGGCGTGTCGGGGGTGCGCCGGACGGAGGCGCCGCCCTCGGAGGAGCCGTACCCCTCGATCAGCGGCACCCCGAAGCGCTCGCGGAAGCGGGCCGCGTCGACGGCGCCGGCCTCGGTGCCGAAGCCGAGGCGGAGCCGGTGGTCGCGGTCGTGCGGGCCGGGCGGGGTGGCGAGGAGGTACTGGACGGCGCGGCCGACGTAGGTGAAGTAGGTGGCGCCGAAGCGGCGGACGTCGGGGAGGAAGCGGGAGGCGGAGAAGCGGGCCCGCAGGGCGACGCCGGCGCCGGCGGCGAGCGCCGGGGCCCAGTCGGCGATGACCGCGTTGCCGTGGAACATCGGCATGCAGACGTAGTGGGTGTCGTCGGGGGTGACCGCGAAGGCGCGGGCCAGGGAGGCGCCGGCCGAGGCGACCGAGCCCTGGCTGCGGAGCGCGGCCTTGGGGGCGCCGGTGGAGCCGGAGGTGAAGGTGAGGAGGTAGCGGGTGCGGGGGCCGACGGGGCCGAGGACGGCGTCGCCGGGGCGGGCGTCCGCGTAGGGCGCGAGGAGGTCGGCGTACGCCTCGGTGTCGGTGACCAGGACGCGCAGGCCCGGCAGCGGCAGGCCGTCGAGGAGCGGCAGGTGGGCGCGCTGGGTGACGAGGACCCGGCAGGCGGTGTGGGTGATGTCGCGGGCGAGTTCGGCGCCGCGCCGGGTGGGGTTGACGCCGGCGACGGCGGCCCCCGCGAGGGCCGCCGCGCCGAGCCAGAGCCGGTACTCCGGCGTGTTGTCGAGCAGCAGGCCGAGGTGCGGCTCGCCCCCCGGCCGGGGTGGCATCAGGTCCACGAGCAGGGCGGCCCGCGCGGCGGCGCCGGCGGCGGCCCGGTGGTGGCTGAGGGTGTGGTGCTCGTCCCTCAGCCCGGTCCGGTGGTCGCCCCACTGGCGCCGTATCAGCTCCGCGACGGTGTCCGCGCCCGCCCGTGTCGTGGCCGTCATGGCCCCGGACTGTAACTGGCGAACCGTCAGAACTGAACGTCCGAGCAGGCGTAGAAGGCGTTCGCGGTGTCCGCGACCGTCCACACCGCCAGGATCAGGTGCCTGCCGGTCTTGCCCGCCGGGAGGGTCCCGGAGTGCGAGAGCGTCGACGGCGGCTGCTGGCTGTTGTACGGGACGGTGAGGAACGGCTGGGGGTCGAGCTGGGCCCGGGTGAGCTTGGCGGCCGGGTTCCAGCCGTTCTTCGTGATGTAGTACCGGAAGTCCGTGGTGCGGTGGCGGGCCGTGAACTGCCAGCGGAAGGTGTGGCTCTGGCCGGCGGTGACCTTCGTCGCCGGCCAGGTGCCGCCGCGCGGGTCGTCCAGCTGCGCGAAGCGGGCGTTCCCGCCGGCGCAGATGGTGCCGTCGGCGGGGCCGGCGGCCGGGAAGCCCTTCAGGCCCTCGACCGACTGGGGCTCCCACTGGATGGAGCCGCAGTTGGTCACCGTGCCGTTGGCGCAGAGCTTCTGGCGGCTGATCGGCGAGTCGGTGTACCCGTGGCCGCTCGCGGTGCTGGTGGCGAAGAGGGAGGCGGCCGTGACGCCGAGCGCCACGGCGGCCAGCCCTGTCTTTTTGCGCATGCTGTCGCTCCAGGGAGAACGTGGGGGAGTTCCGTGGTGCCCATGGGCTGTGCTGTGCGCGTGCGGAAGGGACCGCTCCAGGCCCCTCTAGGTCTAGACCAAGTACCACCGTAGGGACGGAAGTTGGACATGTCCATACCAGCGGCGGGGCGGCCGGGGCGCGGCCGGAACCGGTCTCACGCCCCCTCCCCCGGGCCCCCGCGGCCCGTGTAGAACGCCACCGTCAGGTCCTTCACCAGGGCCTTCCGCTCGTAGTCGTCCAACTCGACCAGACCACGACTGGTCAGCCGGTGGACCACGTCGTCCACCGCGTCCACCACCGACGTCAGGACGCTGTCCCGGTGCTTCGCGTCGATCGCCGCGATCCGGCGCCGGCGCATCGCCGCCGCGACCTCGGGGGCGTACTCGATCCGCGTCGGCTGCGCCGAGAACACGTCCAGACCGACCGGGACGCACTCCGCCGACAGCATCCGGGTCAGCGCCTCGCCGACCGCCTCCGCGTCCCGGAGCGTCGGCGCGTCCTCGTGGAACGCGTCGGCCGGCAGCTGCGACAGCACCCGCGCCATCGCCGCCTCCACCTGCTCGCGCAGGTAGTCCTCGTGGTCGTCGACCCCGAGCGCCGCGCGGACGGTGTCCCGGACCCGCCACACCACGAGGACGGTCACGTCCAGCGCGGTCCCCTTCGCGTCCACCGCCGGCAGCGGCTCGCTGCGCCAGTGCCGCAGCCGAACGTCCACCCGGCGGCGCAGCAGCAGCGGGTTCGCCCAGACCAGGCCGGTGCGGCGGACGGTGCCGCGGTACTCGCCGAACAGGGTCAGCACCCAGGCGTACCCGACCCGGCCGCGGCCGAGACCGCCCACCGAGAAGAGGAACACCAGCACGCCGAACGCCAGCAGCGCCCACTGCGCGAGGTGGACGCCGTGGTACGGACGCGGGGGCAGCCGCAGCATCCGCGCGACCACGTCCGGCACCGCTCCCGTCCACCACACGACGGCGGCGCACCCCAGCAGCGCGAGGAACCCGCCCGCCACGCCGACCCAGCCCGGCAGCACCGGCGCGGCCCGCTCCACCAGGTCCGGATCGGCCGTCGGCGCGGGCCGGGCGGGAACGGTCCGGGCCGGCCCGGGGGTGAGGGCGGGGCTCGGGATGACGGTCCGGAGGCTCCGGCCGGTGGGCGGGGCCATGGCGACGGTGTCGGGGCCGCCGTCGTCGTCGGCGGCGCCGGTGGCGGTCGGTGCCGCCGCGGGCGTGGCGGCGCCGTCCCGGAAGAGGAGGTGGACGGGGATGGAGCCCGTCGTCTCCGTCCCGATCACGTTCTTCCGCCGGGGCAGCCGCCCCACGGCGGCGACCGGCACGGCGACCGAGGCCACCCGTCCGCCGGTGACCCGCCCGAAGTCGAGCACGTCCCGCTCCTCCTCCGACGCCATGGGCCACCCCGCCGGCGGGAAGCGGGGGGACCGGGGAAGGCCGCGAGCCCCGGGGGACCCCGGCCGGTCCGTCGACGTCTCCA